>NZ_WWIA01001132.1 GCF_009870065.1 Streptomyces sp. SID5785
CCGTCTGGCGCTACACGTACGACCCCCTCGGCCGCCGCACCTCAAAACAGCGCATGTCCCCGGACGGCACGACCGTGACAGAACGGGTCACCTTCACCTGGGACGGCACCACCCTCTGCGAACAGACGACCTCGTCGGCGGGCGTCCCGAACCCGGTGACCCTCACCTGGGACCACCGCGGCCTGCACCCCATCACCCAGACCGAACGCATCACGGCAGCCGACGCCCCGCAGTCCGAGATCGACTCCCGCTTCTTCGCCATCGTCACCGACCTCATCGGCACCCCACGCGAACTCGTGGCAGAAGACGGCGACATCGCCTGGCACACCCGCACCACCCTCTGGGGCACCACCACCTGGAACACCAACGCCACCGCCTACACCCCCCTCCGCTTCCCCGGCCAGTACCACGACCCCGAAACAGGCCTCCACTACAACTACTTCCGCCACTACGACCCCGAAACGGCCCGCTACCTTTCAGCTGATCCCCTGGGGCTGCAGCCAGGGCCAAATTCGGTGGCCTATGTGCACAACCCTCACACCTGGCTGGACCCGTTGGGGCTAGCTCCCGCTGCTTGCGAACATCCTGCAGTCCAGGAAACGCGTGACAGCCTGGGCGGTGGCAGCATTGTCAGTAAGCATCCGATGACTGCAGACGAGGCGTTGGATGCAGCCCAGAAGTTCTTGGGTGAGGACTATGGGGAGCTAGGGAACGGCCGGGGCGTATTCCGCAGCGCTGACCAACTACGCCAGTTCCGCATGGATCCAGATTCCCTCCAGGGAGGACATTGGCCTCACATTCCACACGTGCACTTCGAGATGTTCGAACGCTCGGGCGCCAAGAAGGCCGCAGTTAACAACCATGTACCCTTGATAGAGTAGATACTGGAATTTCATGCCTCACGAAGATGAGAAAGAGTCGAGGATTCAAATCGGCTCAATTGGGCGCATCGCTTCCGGTGACGAGGCCGGAAAGTTCGTCCGAATCGATGAGCTTCCGGATGAGCCGCCAAGCTACCTGATCCTCCTGGCTTACGACGCGGAATTTTCGCGCGGTTGCGGCGACTACTGGGTAGAGGACAGGCTCTCTTTGGTGCAATTTTTCACAGAGGGGAATTGGGAAGTGGAGTGGCGAGAATTCCTATCCTGAGCTCAGTGACCTGACTCGATTAGTAGGGTTCCCGTGATAGACCGAACCGGACGGAACGGGCGCATCTCGTAATTCGGTGATGACAAGCGAGTGCACGTTTACGCGAAATGACGACAGTAAGGTCATCGTCCAGGACCACGGGTGCGGTCACTACTCTGGCGAAGAAGGGGGATGGAGGCCAGGGTCCCCTTTTCAACGCCCGGGGCGTCCGGTACGCCGCCACCCGGAGGCGGGCTGTCAGGCCCTCAGTCGCAGCGTCGAGGCCACCGGCCGGCTACTGCGGCCCGTACTTGCGCCCCGTCCGTGACGTGATTCCGCCGAGCAGCGGGCGTGGGGTCACCTTCACCACGCCCATCAGCGCCTTGTAGCGGGGGTCCGGGATCGACAGGGACTTGCCGCGGTCCAGGTCCGCCAGGGCCGCCGCGACCAGCTTGTCCGCGTCGAGCCACATCCACTTGGGGATGTTGTCCGTGCCCATGCCGGCCCGCTCGTGGAACTCCGTGCGGACGAACCCCGGGCACAGCGCCATCAGCCGCACCCCGCTGCCCGCCAGGTCCTTCGCCGCGCCCTGCGTGAACTGCACGACCCAGGCCTTCGACGCCCCGTACGTGCCGCGCGGCACGAACGCCGCGACCGACGCCACGTTGATCACGCCGCCGCGCCCGCGCTCCCGCATCGACTCCGTCGCCGCCGACGTCAGCCGCAGCACCGCCTCGATGTGCACCTTCAGCATCGTCAGTTCGTCGGCCATGGGGACGTCGAGGTAGCGCCCCTTGTTCCCGAACCCGGCGTTGTTGACGAGGAGATCGACCGGCGAGCGGCGCTCGCGCAGCCGCTCCTCGACCGCCGCGATGCCCTCCTCCGTGGACAGGTCCGCGGCCAGCACCTGGGCCTCGATGCCGTGCCCGTCGTGCAGTTCGGTCGCCTGCTCCCGGAGCCGCTTCGTGTCGCGCGCGACGAGGACCAGGTTGTGGCCGTCCGCGGCCAGGCGCCGGGCGAACGCCGCCCCGATGCCCGCGGTGGATCCGGTGATCAGTGCCGTAGTCATGGACCAAGGGTAGTGAGCGCTCAGTGCCCCTCGTGCCCCCGGCCGGTCGGGGGCCGCGCCCGCTGACCCTGGTCGACGACCACGAACTGGCCCATCATCCCGCCGTCCTCGTGGTACAGCAGATGGCAGTGGTACATGAACGGGGTGTCCGGGTCGGCGAATTCGGGCCCGCCGTCGAAGCGCAGCGCGAGCTTCATCGTCGTCCCGCTGGGGATCAGAACCGTGTCCTTGCGGCCGCGCAGCGCGGCGGGCGGCTTCGCGCCGTCCACCTCCACGACCCTGAACTGCACGTCGTGGACGTGGAAGTTGTGCGGCATGCCGTTCTCGTTGCGCACGGTCCAGACCTCGGTCGTCCCCCGGGTGACGGTGGCGTCCACGCGGTCCATGGCCATGGCGCGTCCGTTGATCCCGCTCATCTTCAGGTCGAAGTACCGCGAACGCACCGCCTGCGCGGGGTCCGGCAGGTCCAGCTCGCCGAGCCGTGCCGGGACGTCGGGGGAGGGCCGCAGGGTGTCGGCGGCCCGCAACTGCAGCACGTCGAACGAGTCGTCGCCGCCCGCGAACCTCCTCTCGAACGCGCCCGCGTAGCTGTCGCCCTGCGGGAAGCTGCGCAGCACGGCCCGCTCACCGGCCCGCATCCGCACCACGACCTCCGCCCGCTCGCCCGGCGACAGCCGCACCCGGTCCAGGGCGGCGGGCCGGTCGAGGAGCCCGCCGTCGGTGCCGACGAGCGCCACGTCGCGCCCGTCGGAGAAGCCGAAGTCGTAGGTGCGGGCGGTCGAGGCGTTCAGGAGACGCAGCCGTACGCGCTCGTCGCGGACCACCCGGTACGGGTCGAGCGTGCCGTTGACCAGGGTGCGGTCGCCGAGGAAGCCGACGTTCTGCATCATCCCGTGGCCGTGGTCGAAGCGGTCCCCGTCGAACCGCACGTCCTGGACGACGACGGGCAGGTCGTCGACCCCGTAGCGCTTCGGGAGGGCGAGCCGCCGGCTGTTCTCGTCGTCGAGCAGGAACATCCCGGCGAGCCCGCGCTGCACGTGCTGTTCGGTGCGGCCGTGCGGATGCGGGTGGTACCAGAGGGTCGCGGCGGGCTGGTCGATCCGCCAGTTCGGCTTCCACGCGGCGCCGGGCTCGACCATCTGGTGCGGGCCGCCGTCCATGCGGGCGGGCAGGTGCATGCCGTGCCAGTGCACGGTCGAGGCCTCGTCGAGGCCGTTGCGGACCCGGACCTCGACCCGCTCGCCGCGCTCGGCGCGCAACGTCGGGCCCAGGTAGGACCCGTTGAACCCCCAGGTGGGGGTCGTGCGACCGGGCCTGAACTCGGTCCGGCCCGCCTGCATCCGCAGGTCGAAGACGCGCCGGCCGGTGGACCGGTCGACGTGCGACGGCGCGAGGGGCGGGATCGCCAGCTCGTTCGTGAACTCCGTCCGGTCGGCCGTGGTGACCTTCGCGTCGCTCCACAGCCACCACACCCCCGCGCCGATCAGGACGGCGAGCACGGCGACGAGCGAGGCGAGGACGACGAGGACGCGGCGCAGCCGGGGCCGCTTCCGGGCGGGACGGGCTCTTCCTTCGGTGGGGGCCATGCCCCGAGCGTCCCGTCGGGGCACGCCCGCTCACATCGGGGGCGGCCCCGGAACCGCCCCCGAACCGCACCCCGACCGGTACCGGGGTTTGCCCCTAAGACCCGTCCCGCGCCCCGTACTTGGCCATGTACGCGCGCGCCTGCCGGACGGTCTCCGGGTGCAGCGCGTCCCCGGCCGCGAGCAGCCGCGGCAGCAGGTCCCGCTCCGTCGTCACCGCCCGGAACTGAAGGGCGACCGTCACCTCGTGCTCCGGCCGGTGGACGACCTCGATGGTGTCCCCGGCCCGGATCTCGCCCGGCTCGAGCACCCGCAGGTACGCGCCCGGCGCGCCCTCCTGCGTGAACCGGCGGACCCAGCCCTTCTCGCCGAGGTGGCCCTGGAAGGTGCGGCACGGGATGCGGCTGGACGTCACCTCGAGGAGCGGCCCGGTGCCGATCCGCCAGCGCTCGCCGATCGTCGCGCCGGAGACGTCGACGCCCTCCGTGGTCAGGTTCTCCCCGAAGCAGCCGCTCGGCAGCTGCCGGTCCAGGGTCCGCTCCCAGGCGTCCAGGTCCTCGCGCGCGAACGCGTACACCGCCTGGTCGTCCCCGCCGTGATGGCGCAGGTCGCACACCGCGTCCCCGGCCAGACCGCTGCCGCCGACGCCCTTGGCGCCGGGTGCCGCCACCCGGACCGGGCCCTCGACGGGCTGCTTGCCGATACCGGTGACGCCCTCGGGCTGGTCGGTGTACTCCACGGCCTCGGCGCGGCCCAGATTGAGAGACAGAAGCTTCATGCGACCCCACGCTACGGGACCCGGCGTCAAAGCCGCCGCCCAATAATCGGCGCACACTCCAAGACCCGCTTATGATCGAAGGATGATCGAGGCCCGTCATCTCCGTGTCCTGCGCGCCGTCGCCGCCACCGGCTCCTTCTCGGCGGCGGCCCGCGAGCTCGGCTGCACCCAGCCCGCCGTCAGCCAGCAGATGAAGGCGCTCGAGTCCTCGGCCGGCACCCCGCTGCTCATCCGCACGGGCCGCGAGATGCGGCTGACCCAGGCCGGCGAGGCCCTCGTGCGGCACGCGGCGGGCATCCTCGCCGGGCTGACCGCCGCGGAGGAGGAGGTCGCCGCGATCGCGGGCCTGCGGGCGGGCCGGGTGCGGCTCGTCTCGTTCCCCAGCGGCAGTTCGACGCTGGTGCCGACGGCCCTGGCCGCACTGCGCGCCGAGCACCCCGGCACCCGCGTCTCGCTGGTGGAGGCCGAGCCGCCGCGCTCGGTCGAGATGCTGCGGGAGGGCGACTGCGACGTGGCGCTGGCCTTCCGGTACGCGGGGGCGCACGCCGCGGAGGAGTGGGAGGACCTCGTCGTGCGGCCGCTGCTCGCGGACCGGCTCGTGGGCCTGGTGCCCGAGGGGCACGCGCTGGCCGGTGCGGGGTCGGTGACCATCGACGCCTTCGCGGACGAGCCGTGGATCGCGGGGTGTCCGCGCTGCCGCCGCCAGCTGGTGGAGGTGTGCCGCGGGGCGGGCTTCGCGCCGCGCATCGACTTCGCGACGGACGACTACCCGGCGGTCGTCGGCCTGGTCGGCGCGGGACTCGGCGTGGCCGTCCTGCCCGAACTGGCCATCGAGTCTGTTCGGCCCAAGGGTGCACGCACAGTGACCGTCGAGCCGCCCGTGCAGCGGGAGATCGTGGCCCTGACGCTCCCCGATCTGGCCCAGGTGCCCGCCGTCGCGGCGACCCTCGACCACCTCGCGCGCGCCGCCGCGCGCTGACCTCCGGCCGGTGTGCACGCACCACGGACCCGGGCACGCCACGGCGCGCCCGGGTCCGTCCGTGCGTGGAGAAACGTTCCTTCAGTGGCCGGCCGGACTGGCCGCCGGGCGCGCCGCACCCCCTGCCGATGCCGTGACGAGCCGGTTGCGGGCGCGTCCCATGAGTTCTTCGCGTTCGTCCTCGGTCAGGCCGCCCCAGACGCCGTACGGCTCGCGCACCTGAAGCGCGTGAGCAGCGCACTCGGCCCGTACGGGGCACCTCATGCAGACCTCTTTGGCCGAGTTCTCACGGGCGCTGCGCGCCGCCCCCCGCTCGCCCTCCGGGTGGAAGAAGAGCGAGCTGTCGACCCCGCGGCAGGCCGCGAGGAGCTGCCAGTCCCACAGATCTGCGTTCGGTCCGGGAAGGCGGGAGAAATCTGCCATTGCTGTGTCCCCTTGTAGCCGTTGTGACGCGGATACGGTGCCCATGACCGTACATCTACTGTCTAAGGAGATGAAAATATGACTCATTGCGAATCTAGCTACAGACACCAGCAGAAGGGAAGAAAAGCGGCTAAATGGGGCATAGCTTGTGATGAAACCTTGTGGGTACGCCGTGCTGCCCTTGCCGTGTGCGGCCCCTCACGTAGAGTGCCGAACCAGGCCGTCCGACCCGTAACTCTTTCGGGTGACCGTCGTTGAGAGTGCGGAGGCGGTTGAAACGCCGGGTGTTCGGGCAGATGTCCGGTCCACTCGGGAAGTGTCGACCGCACAGGTGACGATTCGTACCAGCCTGGAGGCTCAAGGTGACGCGCATCAGCTGCGGAGGACGGTCATGACATCCGTCCTCGTCTGCGACGACTCCCCGCTTGCCCGAGAGGCGCTCCGCCGCGCGGTCGCGACCGTGCCCGGCGTCGAGCGCGTGACGACCGCGGCCAACGGGGAGGAAGTCCTCCGCCGCTGGGGCGCCGATCGCTCGGACCTGATTCTGATGGACGTACGCATGCCCGGACTGGGCGGCGTCGAGACGGTCCGGCGGCTGCTGTCCGCCGACCCCGGTGCGCGCATCATCATGCTCACCGTGGCCGAGGACCTGGACGGGGTGGCGCTCGCCGTCGCCGCCGGTGCCCGCGGCTATCTGCACAAGGACGCCTCGCGCGCCGAGCTGCGCGCCACGGTGACCCAGGCGCTGGCCGACCCGACCTGGCGGCTCGCCCCGCGTCGGCTGCGCTCCGCCGAGATGGGCGCCGCGCCGACGCTCACCGCGCGGGAGATCCAGGTGCTCGAGGGTATGAGTCACGGCCGGTCCAATGCGGAGATCGGGCGCGAGCTCTTCCTCTCCGAGGACACCGTGAAGACCCACGCCCGGCGCCTGTTCAAGAAGCTCGGTGCGTCCGACCGGGCGCACGCGGTCGCGCTCGGGTTCCGCTGGGGACTCGTCCGCTAGAGCCCCGCGTCGGGGGCGGTGGTTGTGGTGGTGCGACCGGCTCGCCGGCGTGGCTGGTCGCGCCGTTGCCCGCGCCTCTGCTGGACGCACCCCGTGCACCCTCGGGGGCGTTCGACGCGGGCGTCGCTGTCTCGTTTCGCGTCGGATGACGCATCCTTGGACGTGTGGAGTTCCTCGGGGACGACGAGTCGGGCGAACAGGGTCAGCGAGAGGGGAGGGCGCAGGAGATGAGTTCCGGCGCACCTGTCCATGATGTTTCTGACGCTTCCGTCCATAACGCTTCGGTGCACAACCAGGGGCGCGGTGCCGCGGACCGTGCCCCGGCAGGGCACCATGGATCGATGCGCGACGACGAGACAGTGACCCCTCAGGGGGGCATCGGTACCCTCGTCGGTCGCGCCGTCGACGGTGACGAGCAGGCCACGCACGATCTGCTCGCGCACGTCCACCCCCTCGCCATCCGCTACTGCCGCACCCGGTTGTCGCGGCTCCCGGGGGACGCGCGGCACTTCGTGGAGGACCTCGCCCAGGAGGTCTGTGTCGCGGTGCTGCTCGCGCTGCCGCGCTACAAGGACACCGGGCGGCCCTTCGAGGCCTTCGTCTTCGCCATCGCCGCGCACAAGGTCGCCGACCTGCAGCGGGCCGCGATGCGCGGGCCGGGCTCCACCGCCGTGCCCTCCGACGAGATGCCGGAGCGCCCCGACGACTCGCTGGGCCCGGAGGAGCGTGCGCTGCTCAACAGCGACGCGGCCTGGGCCAAGAAGCTCCTCGCCAACCTCCCGCAGAACCAGCGGGAGCTGCTGCTCCTGCGGATCGCCGTCGGGCTCACCGCGGAGGAGACCGGGCAGATGCTGGGCATGTCGCCCGGCGCCGTCCGGGTCGCCCAGCACCGGGCGCTCAGCCGTCTGCGGGCCCTCGCGGAGCAGTAGCGGGAGGGCGGCGGCGCGGTGTCGGGACGGCGGCGGCGCGGTGCGCGGAGCGGCCGCGGGACCCCGGGCGACGTCCGTGTGAACGTACAAAGTCTTCTGATGATCTTGCTCGTGGAATGAGACGGGTGCTGTTCCCGTTAGCATGGACATCCGCACCGATCAAGGCCATTTGGGGAAGGTGTCATGACTGCAAACGTCGACGGAGTGCCCGAGAAATTCGCGACACTCGGGCTGACCTACGACGACGTGCTGCTGCTGCCGGGCGCATCCGAGGTGCTGCCCAACGCGGTCGACACCTCGTCCCGCATCTCGCGCAACGTGCGGGTGAACATCCCGCTGCTGTCGGCGGCCATGGACAAGGTCACCGAGGCCCGCATGGCCATCGCCATGGCGCGGCAGGGCGGCGTCGGCGTACTGCACCGCAACCTGGCCATCGAGGACCAGGTCAACCAGGTCGACCTCGTGAAGCGCTCCGAGTCCGGCATGGTGACCGACCCGATCACCGTCCACCCGGACGCGACGCTGGCCGAGGCCGACGCGCTGTGCGCGAAGTTCCGCATCAGCGGCGTCCCGGTGACCGACCCGGCGGGCAAGCTGCTCGGCATCGTCACCAACCGCGACATGGCGTTCGAGAACGACCGCAGCCGGCAGGTCCGCGAGGTCATGACGCCGATGCCGCTCGTCACCGGCAAGGTCGGCATCTCCGGCGTCGATGCCATGGAGCTGCTGCGCCGCCACAAGATCGAGAAGCTTCCGCTGGTCGACGACGCGGGCGTCCTCAAGGGCCTCATCACGGTCAAGGACTTCGTCAAGGCCGAGCAGTACCCCAACGCGGCCAAGGACTCCGAGGGCCGGCTCCTCGTCGGTGCCGCCGTCGGCGCGAGCCCCGAGGCGCTCGAGCGGGCCCAGGCGCTCGCCGCGGCCGGTGTGGACTTCCTCATCGTCGACACCTCGCACGGCCACAACAGCAACGCGCTCAGCTGGATGTCGAAGATCAAGTCGAGCGTCGGTGTCGACGTCATCGGGGGCAACGTGGCGACGCGTGACGGCGCCCAGGCCCTCATCGACGCCGGTGTCGACGGCGTCAAGGTCGGCGTCGGCCCCGGCTCCATCTGCACCACCCGCGTCGTCGCCGGCATCGGCGTCCCGCAGGTCACCGCGATCTACGAGGCGGCCCTCGCCGCCCGCGCGGCCGGCGTCCCGGTCATCGGCGACGGCGGCCTCCAGTACTCCGGCGACATCGGCAAGGCGCTCGCCGCCGGTGCCGACACCGTGATGCTGGGCAGCCTGCTGGCCGGCTGCGAGGAGTCGCCGGGCGAGCTGCTCTTCATCAACGGCAAGCAGTTCAAGTCGTACCGCGGCATGGGGTCGCTCGGGGCGATGCAGTCCCGCGGCCAGGGCCGCTCGTACTCCAAGGACCGGTACTTCCAGGCCGACGTCGCCTCCGACGACAAGCTCGTGCCCGAGGGCATCGAGGGCCAGGTGCCCTACCGCGGCCCCCTGGCCAACGTGCTGCACCAGCTCGTCGGCGGCCTGCGCCAGACGATGGGCTACGTGGGCGCGGCCACGGTCGACGAGATGGAGTCCAAGGGCCGTTTCGTCCGCATCACCTCGGCGGGTCTCAAGGAGAGCCACCCGCACGACATCCAGATGACGGTCGAGGCGCCGAACTACAGCCGGAAGTAGTACCACGCCGACGAGGGGCGGGCCCGGGGACTCCGGGGCCGCCCCTCACGCGCGTGTCGGGGATACTGGTACGCGCAGACCAAGAGGGAAAGGCCCCACAACGTGACTGAGATCGAGATCGGGCGCGGCAAGCGCGGCCGCCGCGCGTACGCCTTCGACGACATCGCCGTCGTGCCGAGCCGGCGCACCCGCGACCCGAAGGAGGTCTCGATCGCCTGGCAGATCGACGCCTACCGCTTCGAGCTGCCGTTCCTCGCGGCGCCCATGGACTCCGTCGTCTCGCCGGCCACCGCCATCCGCATCGGCGAGATGGGCGGCCTCGGCGTGCTGAACCTCGAGGGTCTGTGGACCCGGTACGAGGACCCGCAGCCGCTGCTCGACGAGATCGCCGAGCTGGACTCCGAGACGGCCACCCGCCGCCTCCAGGAGATCTACGCGGCGCCGATCCAGGCCGACCTGATCGGGCAGCGCATCAAGGAGGTGCGCGACTCCGGTGTCGTCACCGCCGCCGCGCTCTCCCCGCAGCGCACCGCCGAGTTCTCCAAGGCCGTCGTGGACGCGGGCGTCGACATCTTCGTGATCCGCGGCACGACCGTCTCCGCCGAGCACGTCTCCGGCGCGGCCGAGCCGCTGAACCTGAAGCAGTTCATCTACGAGCTCGACGTGCCGGTCATCGTCGGCGGCTGCGCCACGTACACGGCCGCGCTGCACCTGATGCGCACCGGCGCGGCCGGTGTCCTCGTCGGCTTCGGCGGCGGCGCCGCGCACACCACGCGCAACGTGCTGGGCATCCAGGTCCCGATGGCCACGGCCGTCGCCGACGTGGCAGCCGCCCGCCGCGACTACATGGACGAGTCCGGCGGCCGCTACGTGCACGTCATCGCCGACGGCGGCGTGGGCTGGTCCGGCGACCTGCCCAAGGCCGTCGCGTGCGGCGCCGACGCCGTGATGATGGGCTCCCCGCTCGCCCGCGCGACGGACGCGCCGGGCCGCGGTCACCACTGGGGCATGGAGGCCGTCCACGAGGACGTGCCGCGCGGCAAGAAGGTCGACCTCGGCACCGTCGGCACCACCGAGGAGGTCCTGACCGGCCCCTCGCACACCCCCGACGGCTCGATGAACTTCTTCGGCGCCCTCAAGCGCGCGATGGCCACGACCGGCTACAGCGAGCTCAAGGAGTTCCAGCGCGTCGAGGTCACGGTCGCCGACTCCCAGCACCGCCGCTGACGTCCCGGCGCACCGGCACCAGCACATGAGCGGGGCCCCACCGATCCGGTGGGGCCCCGCTCATGTTGTCTGTACCGGGCCGGTTACTGCCCGGCCCTCTTCGCGCTGCCGAACGCGGCGAAGCCGCCGACGAGCAGGAAGATGTACGTCAGCGGGTCGGACTCTTCCTTCCACGCCTTGGTGATGATCTCGAAGTGGTCCGAGAACGCCTCGACGAACGACGTGTTCGTGTACTCGCTGAGGGCCATCGCGTAGCCGGTCAGCTGGCCCAGGTACACGGCGCCGACCGCGAGCACGGCGCAGACGATGGGCAGGGCCTGGTTGCGGCCGCCGATCTTGCCCGCGGCGAAGCCGATGACGAGGCCGACCGCGACGGCCGCGTAGCCGATCTCGTGCTCGGTGGCCTTCATGATCGCGCCGTAGGCCCACGCGAGCACCAGGGCGGCGACGACGGCGGCGACCGCCGCCAGCGCCACGTTGCCGCTGCGCCCCGCCGGCGCGGGCGGGAAGCCCATCGGCTGCTGGCCCTGCTGCTGGGGGAACGGTGCGTACGGCTGCTGGCCCTGCGGGGGCTGCTGCTGCGGGTAGCCGTAGCCGGGCTGCTGCTGCTGGGCGTACGGGTTGTTGTCCTGTGGCGGTGGCGGCTGGGCCATGCGGATCCCCCGACGGTGTGATGGCACGCACGGATGTGCGCAGAGGGGCCGCACAGTAGCAGTCAGAGACGGTGTGCCGCGCCTGCGGGGGTGACGCCGCGGGTGTCCAGGAGCAGCTGTGCCTTCACCGCGAGGCCCTGGAGGTCGTACGTGCGGTGCGGCTGGAGCAGGATCGTCAGGTCGGCGGCGGCCGCCGCCTCGTAGAGGGAGTCGGCGCGCGGGACCGGGCGGGCGAGCACGTTCCAGGACGGGACGTAGGGGTCGTGGTAGCTGACGGAGGCGCCGAACTGCATGAGGCGGGTGGCGATCTCCTCGGCCGGGGTGGCCTGCTGGTCGGCGAGGTCGGGCTTGTAGGTGACGCCCAGGAGCAGGACGCGGGCACCGCGGGCCGACTTGCCGTGCTCGTTGAGGAGGGCGGCGGCGCGCTGGACGACGTAGCTCGGCATGTGGTCGTTGACCTGGCGGGCCAGTTCGACCATGCGCAGCGGGCGGGCCGGCAGGTGCGGGGAGGTCAGGTCCTGGGGCAGTGCGTGGCCGCCGACGCCGGGGCCCGGGCGGAAGGCCTGGAAGCCGAAGGGCTTGGTCTCGGCGCAGCGGATGACGTCCCACAGGTCGACACCGAGGTCGTGGCAGAGCACCGCCATCTCGTTGACCAGCGCGATGTTGACGTGCCGGTAGTTCGTCTCGAGGAGGTGGACCGTCTCGGCCTCGCGCGGGCCGCGGGCGCGCACGACCTTGTCGGTGAGCCGGCTGTAGAACGTGGCGGCCGACTCGGTGCAGGCCGGGGTGAGGCCGCCGATGACCTTGGGGGTCGCCGTGTACGGGTGCGCGCGGCTGCCCGGGTCGACGCGGCCGGGCGCGTGCGCGAGGTGGAAGTCGCGGCCGGCGCGGAGTCCGGAGCCCTCCTCGAGGACGGGCAGCAGCAGGTTCTCGGTGGTGCCCGGCGGGACGGGCGACTCGACGATGACCGTGGTGTGCGGGCGCAGCTGGGCCGCGAGGGTGCGGGTCGCGTCGAGGACGTGGGCCAGGCTCGGCGCGCCGTCGGGGCCGGGCGGGGTGGGCGCGCAGATCACGGCGGTGCGGACCCGGGCGAGCTCGGCGGGGTCCGTGGTGGGGCGGAAGCCGGCGGCGAGCATGCGGCGGATGTCGGCGGCGGTGAGCGCGGTGCCGTCGCTGTCGGCGGGCAGCCGACCGGCGGCGAGGTCGCCGGCCCGGTCCCGGTCGTGGCCGACGGTGGCGACTCCGGCGGCGACGGCGGCCCGGGCGAGCGGCAGGCCGAGGTGGCCGAGGCCGATGACGGCGAGGTCCTGCCGGGAGTTCCCCCGGGTGCGCAGGTGCGGCGACGGGTGCGGGCTCTCGGCGGGGCCGGGGGCTGCGGGCATGGCGGTGGCGTCCTTTCCCGGGAGACGGACCGGCGTGTAGCCGGAGCGGGACGAGGGCGCAAGCCCGGTGGACAGAACGGGCGAGCGCACAGTCAGACTAGGAGTAAATATGACCGATATGCCGCATTGTGCGATCATGAATTACCGCATGTCGCGTGGGCCCCGCCCCCTGGCCGGGGCGCTGCACGGGCGCCTGCCGGGTGCCGGCGCCGGTCTGCCGTGGTGGCCGGAACCGGGCAGCCGGGACAGAATCGGAGCACGCCGCACCGGGACTGCCCGCGGCTTGCTCGCCGCGAGCCCGGGTACATCTGCCGGTGACGGCGGCGGCCGACGACAGCGGGAGGCAGCAGCATGAAGGCAGCGGCACTGGGACCCGAGCAGCGCGCGGAGGCCCTCGCGGCCATGGCCGAGCGGGAGCTGGACATCCTCGTCGTGGGCGCCGGGGTGGTCGGCGCGGGCACCGCGCTCGACGCGGTCACCCGCGGACTGTCCACCGGGATCGTCGAGGCGAGGGACTGGGCGTCCGGCACGTCGAGCCGCTCCAGCAAGCTGATCCACGGGGGGCTCCGGTATCTCGAGATGCTGGACTTCGCCCTCGTGCGGGAGGCGCTGAAGGAGCGCGGGCTGCTGCTCGAACGGCTCGCGCCGCACCTCGTCAAGCCCGTGCCCTTCCTGTACCCGCTCCAGCACAAGGGCTGGGAGCGGCTCTACGCGGGCTCGGGCGTCGCGCTCTACGACGCGATGTCGATGGCCCGGGGCCACGGGCGCGGGCTGCCCACGCACCGGCACCTCAGCCGCAAGCACGCGCTGCGGGTCGCGCCCTGCCTCAAGAAGGACGCGCTGGTCGGCGCCCTCCAGTACTACGACGCCCAGATGGACGACGCCCGCTATGTCGCCACGCTGGTGCGCACCGCCGCCATGTACGGCGCGAAGGCGGCCAACCGGGCCCGGGTCACCGGCTTCCTGCGCGAGGGCGAGCGCGTCGTCGGCGCCCGTGTGGAGGACCTGGAGGGCGGCGGCACGTACGAGATCCACGCCAAGCAGGTGGTCAACGCGACGGGGGTGTGGACCGACGACACCCAGGCGATGGTCGGCGAGCGCGGCCAGTTCCACGTCCGCGCCTCCAAGGGCATCCACCTCGTCGTGCCCAAGGACCGGATCAACTCGACGACCGGACTGATCCTCCGGACCGAGAAGAGCGTCCTTTTCGTCATCCCGTGGGGCCGGCACTGGATCATCGGCACGACCGACACGGACTGGGACCTCGACAAGGCGCACCCGGCCGCGTCCAGCGCCGACATCGACTACCTGCTCGAGCACGTGAACTCGGTCCTGGGCGTGCCCCTCACCCGCGACGACGTCGAGGGCGTCTACGCGGGCCTGCGGCCGCTGCTCGCCGGCGAGTCCGACGCCACGAGCAAGCTGTCCCGCGAGCACACCGTCGCCCACCCCGTCCCCGGCCTCGTGGTCGTCGCGGGCGGCAAGTACACGACGTACCGCGTCATGGCCAAGGACGCCGTCGACGAGGCGGTGCACGGGCTCGACCAGCGGGTCGCCGAGTGCGTCACGGAGGACGTGCCGCTGGCCGGCGCCGAGGGCTACCGGGCGTTGTGGAACGCGCGAGCGCGCATCGCCGCGCAGACCGGACTGCACGTCGTCCGCGTCGAGCACCTGCTCAACAGGTTCGGCGCGCTCGTCGAGGAGGTCCTCGCCCTGATCACCGCGGACCCCGGGCTCGGCGCCCCGCTCGGCGGCGCCGAGGACTACCTGCGCGCCGAGGTCGTCTACGCGGCCTCGCACGAGGGAGCCCGCCACCTGGACGACGTCCTGACCCGGCGCACCCGCATCTCCATCGAGACCTTCGACCGGGGCACGCGCTGCGCCCGGGAGGCCGCCGGACTCATGGCGCCGGTGCTCGGCTGGGACAAGGACCAGATCGAGCGCGAGGTCGAGCACTACGAGAAGCGGGTCGAGGCCGAGCGCGAGTCGCAGCTGCAGCCCGACGACCTCACGGCGGACGCGGCGCGGCTCGGGGCGCCGGACATCGCGGCCCTGTGAGCCGGGGCCCCGCCGGGCCCGCGCCGGACAACTGACCTGCCCGCACGCCCCGTTCCCGCCCGACCGAGGCGTGGAACGGGGCTTGCTCTGAGCCGCGGGCAGCGGAAGAGTGGCGTCCACCCCGGGGCAGGAAGGTGGCGGACCGCTCTTCACCGGACGCAACCGGACGTTCCTGACAGGCGTGTCCCGGGGCCACCCTGGGCGCCGGGCGGTCCCCGCGTGAGGGACAATGAAGGCTCTGTCAGGGCGGGTTGCAGAGGGGACGCATGTCGGAGGCGGAGCGGTCGGGCCAGGCCCGTCAGGACAACAGCGCGCGTCAGGACTCTGAGGACGCCTCGGCACAGGACGCCAAGGACGCCGCGCGGACCGGTGCGACCCCGGGTGCCGAGGGCGCCGGGGACGTTCGGGACGGCCGGTCCGTCAAGGATCCCCGGGAGCCGTCGGAGGGTCAGCGGCCCGGTTCCGAGCCGGAGTCGGCGGATGCCGCGCGCGGTGCGGGCGGACGCCTGCTCGCCGGGCGGTACCGGCTCGGCGAGGTGCTCGGGCGCGGCGGCATGGGCACCGTGTGGCGTGCCAAGGACGAGACGCTCGGACGTACGGTCGCGGTCAAGGAGCTGCGCTTCCCCTCCGCGATCGACGACGACGAGAAGCGCCGGCTGATCACCCGGACCCTGCGCGAGGCCAAGGCCATCGCCCGGATCCGCAACAACGGCGCGGTGACCGTCTTCGACGTCGTCGACGAGGACGACCGGCCGTGGATCGTCATGGAGCTCATCGAGGGCAAGTCCCTCGCCGAGGCCGTGCGCGAGGACGGGCTGCTCGAGCCGCGCCGCGCCGCCGAGGTCGGCCTCGCGATCCTCGACGTGCTGCGCGCCGCGCACCGCGAGGGCATCCTGCACCGCGACGTGAAGCCGTCGAACGTGCTGATCGCGGAGGACGGCCGCGTCGTCCTCACCGACTTCGGCATCGCCCAGGTCGAGGGCGACCCGTCGATCACATCCACCGGCATGCTCGTCGGCGCGCCCTCCTACATCTCGCCGGAGCGCGCCCGCGGCCACAAGCCGGGCCCCGCCGCCGACCTGTGGTCGCTGGGCGGTCTGCTCTACGCGTCCGTCGAGGGCATCCCCCCGTACGACAAGGGGTCGGCGATCGCCACGCTGACCGCCGTGATGACCGAGCCGGTCGACCCGCCGCAGAACGCGGGACCGCTCGAGCCGGTCATCTACGGGCTGCTCGCGAAGGACCCCGACCAGCGGCTCGACGACGCGGGCGCCCGCGCCCTGCTCCAGGACGTGCTGCACGCCCCGGAGCCCGCGGCGGTGCCCGAGCCCGAGCCGGCCGACGCGACGAAGGTGGTCCCGCTGCCGCCCGTGCCGCCGGAGGCGCCGTCGCTCACGAAGCGTCCGGCCCGGACCGGCCCGTCCGCGGCCGCCACCGCCGCCGCAGGGGTCGCCGCGCGCGGCGAGGAGGCGGCCGAACGGCTGCGCGGGGCACTGAAGTC
>NZ_WWIA01001133.1 GCF_009870065.1 Streptomyces sp. SID5785
GGCGGCGGCCAGCGCCGCCGCGGTCAGGGCGAGCGCGGCCGCGGCCAGGGGGCCGCCGCGGCGCGGCCCGGACCGGCCCGGGCGCAGTCGGGAGCCCCGTACGCGCACGGGTGGGAAGGACGGCACCTCGGCCGTCGGGGGAGTGCTGAGCCGGTAGGGGACAGGTGCAGCGGACGCAGTGGACATGGTCGTCACCGCCTGGGGGTCGGTCCGGGTCGGACGGACACCGCGTCCGTCTCGCCGACCACCTTCCGCCTCCGCGCCGTATCCCGCCGCGGCCCGTGCACTACCCGCCGGTTGTGGACAACCCGCTCACCCGAAGGGGACGTTCCGGCCGCCCGGCTGCCCGCCCGGCTGCCCGGCCGACCGCCCCCGTGGGTTCACGGAAGCCGGATGCCCGGGTCCATCCCGCCGAGCGCCCCGGTGCACAGGCAGTCACGCTCCTGCGTCGCCGGCAGTGCCGCCACCGCGTCGAAGAGCACCGTCCGCAGCCGGTCCACATTGGCGGCGAACACCTTGAGCACGTCGTCGTGCGAGACGCCCTCGCCGCTCTCCGCCCCCGCGTCCAGGTCCGTGACCAGGGTCATCGACGTGTAGCAGAGCTCCAGCTCACGGGCGAGCATCGCCTCGGGGTGCCCGGTCATGCCGACGACGGACCAGCCCATCGCGGCGTGCCAGCGCGACTCGGCGCGGGTCGAGAAGCGCGGCCCCTCCACCACGACGAGCGTCCCGCCGTCCACGGGTTCCCAGCCCTTGCCGCGGGCCGCCTCGACGGCCACCCGCCGCCCGGCCGGGCAGTACGGGTCGGCCGGCGAGACGTGCACGACGTTGGGCACCGTGCCGTCGGGCAGCGGCAGCCCGTCGAAGTAGCTCTGCACCCGGGACTTCGTCCGGTCCACGAACTGGTCGGGGACCAGCAGCGTGCCCGGCCCGTACTCCGGCACGAGCCCGCCGACCGCGCACGGGCCGAGCACCTGGCGCACGCCGACCGAGCGCAGCGCCCACAGGTTGGCGCGGTAGTTGATCCGGTGCGGGGGCAGGTGGTGGCCGCGGCCGTGCCGGGGCAGGAAGGCGACGCGGCGGCCGGCGATCTCACCGATGAAGAGCGAGTCGCTCGGCGGCCCGTAGGGGGTGTCGACCTGGACCTCCGTCACGTCGTCCAGGAAGGAGTAGAAGCCGGAGCCGCCGATCACGCCGATCTCGGCCGCTGCACTTGTGTTCGCGTTCGTCGCCATGCTCAGCACACTAGCCAAGGCGTTCACGCCGAAGACCCTGCCGTCCGGGGACGACAGGGTCTCGTAAGACAGTGCGGGGCGCGCGGCCCCGGGAGGGCCCCCTAGGCGGCGGACGAGGAGCTCGACGAACCGGAGGAGCTCGACGAGCCGGAGGAGCTCGACGAGCCGGAGGACGCCGAGGACGAGGCCGGCTTCGCGTCCGAGGACGAGGAAGAGGACGACGGGGTCGACGACGCGGCGCCGGACTTCGCGGCCGACGACGCCGGGCTGCTGCTCGACGACGAACCGCGGCTGTCGTTGCGGTAGAAGCCGGAGCCCTTGAACACGATGCCGACGGCCGAGAACACCTTCTTCAGGCGGCCCTTGCAGTTCGGGCACTCGGTCAGAGCGTCGTCGGTGAACTTCTGCACCGCCTCGAGGCCCTCGCCGCACTCGGTGCACTGGTACTGGTAAGTCGGCACTGTGTCTTCCTCCTGGCACTCTCACTCAATGAGTGCTAACGACGCTCCATAGTGGCCTATTCCTCGGGATCAGTCCACTGCCACCGGCACTCGGTGACCCACACCACGTGCCACGGTGCGTCCCGCGGACGGTGGTTCGAGGCGCGAGCGCAGCAGGAACATGACCGCGAGAGCGAGCACCGTGCCGCCCATCGGGACGAGGAATCCGGCCCCGTCCCAGAACCGGTCCTCGAGCTGACCGGCGACCGTGACGGCCGCGGCCTGGCCCAGCGCGACCGCGCCGGTCAGCCACGTGAAGGCCTCGGTGCGCGCGTGCGCGGGGACGATCTTCTCGACGAGCGTGTAGCCGGTGATCAGGGCGGGCGCGATGCAGACTCCGACCAGCAGGCCGAGCCCGGCGAGCAGGACGACGGACTGCGCCGCCCACAGGCCGGACGCCATGACGGCGAGCGCCGTGTAGGCGACCAGGAGGCGGTGCTGCGGCGCGGCCTTCCAGGCGACTGCTCCGCAGACGAGCCCGGAGAGCATGTTGCCCGCGGCGAAGATCCCGTAGAGGACGCCGTTCATGCCGGGTTCGCCGATGGACTCCGCGTAGGCCGCGAGGGAGACCTGCATGCCGCCGAAGACCGAGCCGATGCCCAGGAAGGTGACGATCAGGACGCGCACGCCGGGGACGCGCAGCGCGGAGGTGTGCGCCACGCGCGCGTGGGCGCCCGCGGCGGCGACAGGCGGCTGGGTGCTCTTCTGGGCGGCGAAGAGCAGTCCGCCGACCAGGGTGAGCGCGGCCTCGGTGAGCAGGCCCGCGGCCGGGTCGACGCCTGTGCACAGGGCCGTCGCGAACAGCGGGCCGAGCACGAAGGTGAACTCGTCGGTGACGGACTCGAAGGCGGCCGCCGTCTGCATCAGGGGCGAGCCCTGGAGGCGCACGCCCCAGCGGGCCCGCACCATGGGCCCGATCTGGGGCGTGGAGGCACCCGTGGGGACCGCGGCCAGGAACAGGGTCCAGGTGGGCGCACCGGACAGCGCCAGGGCCGTCAGGGCGGCGCCGGACGCCGAGTGCACCAGGACGCCGGGCAGCAGCACGGCGCGCTGGCCGAACCGGTCGGCGAGCTTGCCGCTGTAGGGCGCGAAGAGCGCCATGGAGACACCGGTCGCCGCGGACACGGCGCCGGCCGTGCCGTAGGAGCCGGTGGTGTGCTGCACGAGCAGCACGATCGAGATGGTCAGCATCGCGAAGGGCTGGCGGGCCGCGAAGCCGGGGAGCAGGAACGTCCAGGCGCCGCGGGTGCGCAGCAGCCGGCCGTAGCCCGGGCGGTTGTCCGGGGTGTCGGTGACCGTGGCCGTCTGTGGCACGGTCCTCGCCTTTCTGCCGCCTGGTAGCGCCCCGGGCCCGGTCGGGGCGCGGGGCACCGAGAGCCGTCCTCGTGCGCCGGGAAACCGAGTGATACTGCGGTCCGCGCCAGGAGAGGTTCTGGGCCGTGCAGAGGGGCGTGCCCGGGCTGCGGGGCCCGGACGCGGTGCTGCAAGGGGACCGCGGCCGCTTTGCGGTCGCGCCGGCTCTACGTCAGGCAGAGTCGGTGGTACATGGTGTGCCCTGCCATGCTACCGGGCGGTTTCGCCCCCTGTGCCCAGCCAGCCGGCGAGCTTGCCGCCGTGGGCGACGGCGCGCAGCCGTGCCTCGGTCGCGTCGCGCACCGGGTCGGTGGTGACGACGAGCAGTTCGTCGCCCTGGCGCAGCACCGTGGTGGGGGAGGGCACCGAGGAGGTGCCCTCGCGGACGACGAGGGTGACGGCGGCGCCCTTGGGCAGCCGCAGCTCGCCGACCTCGACGCCGTGCATCCGGGAGCCGGGCGGCACGGACACGGACAGCAGGTGGCCGCGCAGCCGCTCCAGGGGCGCCGACTCGATGCCGAGGTCGGCCGCCTCCGAGGAGGAGTCCAGCCGGAGTTTGCGCGCCAGCCAGGGCAGGGTGGGGCCCTGGATGAGCGTGTAGACGACGACCAGGACGAAGACGATGTTGAAGATGCGCTCGCTGTCGGCGACGCCGGTCACCATCGGGATGGTCGCCAGGATGATGGGGACCGCGCCGCGCAGTCCGGCCCAGGACATGAGGGCCTTCTCCTGCCAGGCCATCCGGAAGGGCGCCAGGCTGAGGACGACCTCGAGGGGCCGCGCCACCATGGTGAGCACGAGTCCGATGACCAGGGCGGGCACGATGTCGTCGGCGAGCTCGTGCGGGGTCACCAGCAGGCCGAGCAGGACGAACATGCCGATCTGCGCGATCCAGCCGAGCCCCTCGGCGAAGCCGCGGGTGGCGGGCCAGTGCGGCAGCTTGGCGTTGCCCATCACCATGGCGGCCAGGTAGACGGCGAGGAAGCCGCTGCCGTGGGCGATGGCGCCCGCGGCGTAGGCGGTGGTGGCGATGGCCATGACGGCGATCGGGTAGAGGCCCGAGGCGGGCAGTGCGACGTGGCGCAGCCCGTAGGAGCCGAGCCAGCCGACCGCGAGGCCGATCGCGGCGCCGATGGCGAGCTCCAGGGCGATCTCGCCGATCAGGTGGTACCAGTGCTCGACGGGGCCCGCGGTCGAGAAGGCGACGACCAGGATGACGACCGGGGCGTCGTTGAATCCGGACTCCGCCTCGAGGACGCCGGTCACGCGGGCCGGCAGCGGCACCTTGCGCAGGACGGAGAAGACGGCGGCCGCGTCCGTGGAGGACACCACCGCGCCGATGATCAGGGACTGCCGCCACTCCAGGCCCACCAGGTAGTGCGCACCGGCCGCGGTGACGCCCACGCTCACCGCGACGCCCAGGAGCGAGAGCGCGGCGGCCGCGGGCAGGGCGGGTCTGATCTCCTTCCACTTCGTGCCCAGACCACCCTCGGTCAGGATCACGACCAGCGCCGCGTACCCGATGACCTGGGTCAACTCGGCGTTGCTGAAGGAGACGTTGCCGATGCCGTCCTGGCCCATGGCGATGCCGATGCCGAGGTACAGGAGCAGGCTGGGCAGCCCGCTGCGCGAGGAGATGCGCACCGCCGCGACCGCGATGAGCAGGACGAGCGCGCCGGCGAGCAGGAGCTGGTTGAGGTGGTGGACAGTCAGGGGCCGTTCCTTCCGCGAGGAGCTTCGCAGGGGCGGATGTGGGGGGAGTTACTTCGTTACCTTACCTAATCGTTAACGCTTTCTTGACGCCCGGGCCGTCGTCGCGGACCTTCCGGGGGCCTCCTTGCTGACTCCGCGTCCGGGCCCGCACCGGACTGCTCGTATGGTTGCTCCAGCCAGCAGCCCGCGAAGGACAGCAAGGATCGCGATGCCCTCCTCCACTAATGCCTCTTCCGGCGGCCAGTCCGGCAGGAAGAAGGGGCGCCGAGCCCGACTGATCGTGATCGTCCTGGTGTTGGCCGTCGTCGCGGGCATCGGGTACGGCGCGTACTGGGGCGTCGACAGCGTGCGCGCCTCCCTGCCGCAGACGACGGGCTCCGTCGAGATCGACGGCCTGGACGGGCCGGTCCAGGTCAAGCGGGACAGTTACGGCATTCCGCAGATCTACGCCTCCTCGGACGAGGACCTGTTCACGGCGCAGGGTTTCGTGCAGGCGCAGGACCGCTTCTACGAGATGGACGTGCGCCGCCATACGACCTCCGGTCGGCTCTCCGAGATGTTCGGCAAGAGTCAGGTCAAGACCGATGAGTTCCTGCGGACCCTGGGCTGGCACCGGGTCGCGCAGAAGGAGTACGACTCCAAGCTCGCGCCCGAGACGAAGAAGTACCTCCAGGCGTACGCCAAGGGGGTCAACGCGTACCTGAAGGGCAAGAGCGGCAAGGAGATCTCCGCCGAGTACGTCGCCCTGGGCTTCGAGAACGACTACACGCCGCAGGAGTGGACGCCGGTCGACTCGGTCGCGTGGCTCAAGGCGATGGCGTGGGACCTGCGCGGCAACATGCAGGACGAGATCGACCGCTCCCTGATGACGAGCCGGCTCGACAAGAAGCAGATCGCCGACCTGTACCCGGAGTACCCCTACGACCGGAACAAGCCGATCGTGCAGGAGGGCGCCTACGACAGCGCCACGAAGACCTACGACCCGGCGGGGACCTCCGGGGGCCAGGGGGGCGCCACGGGCGGCCAGGGCGCCGGCACGGGCCTGACGGGCGGCGCGCAGGCGCCCAGCAGCCTGGAGAGCCAGCTGGGCGGTCTCGCGGACGTCCTGGACCGGATCCCCGACTCCGCGGGCCTCGGCCCGAACGGCAACGGCATCGGATCCAACTCCTGGGTCGTCTCGGGCGACCACACCATCACCGGCAAGCCGCTGCTGGCGAACGACCCGCACCTGGCCCCGCAGCTGCCGTCCGTCTGGTACCAGATGGGCCTGCACTGCACGAGCGTCACGGCGAAGTGCGGCTACGACGTCGCGGGCTACACCTTCGCGGGCATGCCCGGCGTGATCATCGGCCACAACCAGCACATCTCCTGGGGCCTGACGAACTCGGGCGCCGACGTCACCGACCTCTACCTCGAGAAGTTCAGCGGCGACGGCTACCTGTACGACGACCGCACGATGCCCTTCACGACGCGCAAGGAGGTCATCAAGGTCGCCGGCGGCAGCGACAAGACGATCACCATCCGCGAGACGAACAACGGCCCGCTGCTGTCCGACCGCAACGACGAGCTCGTCAAGGTGGGCAAGAAGGCGCCCGTGGGCACGAACGCGCCCGACCGCGGCGACGGCTACGGCATCGCGCTGCGCTGGACCGCCCTGGACCCGGGCAACACCATGGACGCCGTCTTCGGCATCGACCGCGCGGAGAACTGGAGCGACTTCCGCAAGGCCGCCGCCGACTTCCAGGTCCCCTCGCAGAACCTCACGTACGCCGACACCGAGGGACACATCGGCTACCAGCTGCCGGGCCGCATCCCGGTGCGCGGTGAGGGCGACGGCTCGCTGCCCTCGCCCGGCTGGGACGCGAAGTACCGGTGGACCGGCTTCATCAAGCAGGACGAACTGCCCTACGAGTACGACCCGAAGCGCGGCTACATCGTCACCGCGAACCAGGCGGTCGTGGGCGAGGACTACCCCTACACGCTCACCACGGACTGGGGCTACGGCACGCGCAGCCAGCGCATCACCGACCTGATCAAGTCGAAGATCGACGGCGGCGGCAAGATCTCCACCGACGACATGCGCACCATGCAGATGGACAACAGCAGCGAGATCGCGAAGCTGCTCGTGCCCTACCTGCTGAAGGTCGACGTCGACGACAAGTACGTCCGCGAGACGCAGCAGCTCCTGGAGAACTGGGACTACACCCAGAACCCGGACTCCGCGGCGGCCGCCTACTTCAACTCGGTCTGGCGCAACATCCTGAAGCTGGCCTTCGGCAACAAGCTGCCCAAGGAGCTGCGCGTCAAGGGCCAGTGCCTGAGCGTCAGCCCGGTGGACAACTCGGGTCCGGCCGACGACGACCGCAAGGTCCGCGAGTGCGGGCAGCGGGACGCGGACTCGGCGCAGCCGGACGGTGGCGACCGCTGGTTCCAGGTCGTGCGCAACCTGATGAAGGACGAGGACAGCGCCTGGTGGCAGGCCCCGAAGACGCGCACCGACAAGGCCACGCACAACCGTGACGAGCTGTTCTCGCGCGCCATGGAGGACGCCCGCTGGGACCTCACGGCCAAGCTCGGCAAGGACGTCGACACGTGGAGCTGGGGCCGGCTGCACCAGCTGGAGCTGAAGAACCAGACGCTCGGCACCGCGGGGCCCGGCTGGCTGCAGTACGTGCTCAACCGCGGTCCCTGGAAGCTCGGCGGCGGCGAGGCGGCCGTGAACGCGACCGGGTGGAACGCGGCGGGCGGGTACGGCGTCAGCTGGGTGCCGTCGATGCGGATGGTGGTGAACCTGGAGGACTTCGACAAGTCGAAGTGGATCAACCTGACGGGAGCCTCCGGCCACACCTACAGCGCGCACTACACCGACCAGACCGAGAAGTGGGTCGACGGTGACCTGCTCTCGTGGCGCTTCACCGACAAGGCGGTCGAGCGCGACACGTCGGACACGCTGCTCCTGAAGAAGCCGTAGGCGCCGCGCCTCCTGCCGTTCTCCGCTGCCGTTCTCCGCGGCCGCTTCTCCTGCCGTGAAGTCCTAGGGCAAGGGGAAGCGGCGGGCGCCCGAGGGCGTCACGACGGCGTCCACGGCCTTGTCGTGGGGCTCCGCCGGCACCTCGGCGAGGACCTCGTGGTCGTGGAGCAGCACGACCAGGCACGGGTGCGTGTCCGCCGCCTCCAGCCGGGCCAGGACGCGGTCGTAGGAACCGCCGCCGCGGCCGAGCCGGGTGCCGTCCGCGCCGACGGCGAGGCCGGGGAGCAGGACCGTGTCGGCCTCCAGGACGGCGTCGGGGCCGAGCCTGGGCCCGGACGGCTCCAACAGCGTCATCCTGCCCGCGTGTTGGACACGGGCCAGGGAGCCGGCGCCCTCGTACAGGCCCCAGTCGAGGTCGTTGTCGGCCAGGAGCACGGGGAGCAGGACGCGGGTGCCGCGTGCTCTCAGGGCGTCCAGGAGGGCGCCGGTGCCGGGCTCGCCGCCGACGGACACGTAGGCCGCGACGGTGCGGGCGCCGGCCAGGGCGTCCAGCTCGAAGGCGCGCTGGGCGAGAACCGCCTCCGTCTTCTGCACGTCACTCATAGGCAACGCTTTTCTCACCGCGAGGAGCTCTCGTCGCAATGTCTGCTTGTCAGGGTGTGCGCCACGCGCGCCAGGCGTGTCACGTGGGTGGCCGTTCATGGGCGTCTCACAAACCTCTCCTAATCGGCTCATATATGTGCCAACAAAGCGGACCCACAGATTCCACCCATAGGCGCCGGATATGGTGACGGACATGACTGACTCGCACACCAGGATCACCAAGGCTGTCATCCCTGCCGCGGGCCTCGGCACCCGGTTCCTGCCGGCCACGAAAGCGACTCCCAAGGAGATGCTTCCGGTGGTCGACAAGCCGGCGATCCAGTACGTGGTCGAAGAGGCCGTGTCCGCGGGTCTCGACGACGTGCTCATGATCACGGGCCGCAACAAGCGCCCGCTCGAGGACCACTTCGACCGCAACTACGAGCTGGAGTCGGCGCTCCAGAAGAAGGGCGACGCCAAGCGTCTCGCCAAGGTCCAGGAGTCCAGCGACCTCGCCACCATGCACTACGTCCGCCAGGGCGACCCCAAGGGCCTCGGTCACGCCGTCCTGTGCGCGGCCCCGCACGTGGGCCACGAGCCGTTCGCCGTCCTGCTCGGCGACGACCTGATCGACCCGCGCGACCCGCTGCTCGCCCGCATGGTCGAGGTGCAGGAGCAGCACGGCGGCAGCGTCATCGCCCTCATGGAGGTCGAGCCCTCGCAGATCCACCTCTACGGCTGCGCCGCGGTGGAGTCCACCGCCGACGGCGACGTCGTCAAGGTCACCGACCTCGTGGAGAAGCCCGAACCGGCCGACGCCCCCTCCCACTACGCCATCATCGGCCGTTACGTCCTCGACCCCCACGTCTTCGACATACTGCGCAAGACCGAGCCCGGCCGGGGCGGCGAGATCCAGCTCACCGACGCCCTCCAGCAGCTCGCCGCGGACGAGAAGGTCGGCGGCCCGGTGCACGGCGTCGTCTTCAAGGGCCGCCGCTATGACACCGGTGACCGGGGCGACTATCTGCGTGCCATTGTCAGACTCGCGTGCGAACGTGAAGACCTGGGCCCGGACTTCCGGACCTGGCTTCGTCGTTACGTCAGCGAGGAGATGTAGCACCTTGAGCAGCGCGACCCCGTCGTCCGGCCCGACCGCGGCCGGACAGCAGCACCTCTGGTCGGTGGACGAGCACCTGGAGGACATCCTCGGCACGGTCCACCCGCTCGACCCCATCGAGCTGCAACTCCTCGACGCCCAGGGCTGCGTGCTCGTCGAGGACGTGACGGTGCCGGTCTCGCTGCCCCCGTTCGACAACAGCTCGATGGACGGCTACGCGGTGCGCGTCGCCGATGTCGCGGGCGCGAGCGAGGAGTTCCCCGCCGTGCTCACGGTGATCGGCGACGTCGCGGCGGGCCAGTCCGAGCAGCCCACGGTCCGCCCCGGCCAGGCGGCCCGCATCATGACCGGCGCCCCGCTGCCGCCCGGCGCCGAGGCCGTCGTCCCCGTGGAGTGGACCGACGGAGGGCTCGGCGCGGGCCCCGTCAGCACGATGACCGCCCACAGCGCGGCCCCCGAGGGGGCGTCCGGCGAGGTCCGGGTGCACCGCGCGGCCGCCGAGCGCGCCCACATCCGCGCGCACGGCAGCGACGTGCAGGCGGGCGACCGGGCGCTCGCCGCCGGCACCGTGCTCGGCCCGCCGCAGATCTCCCTGCTCGCCGCGATCGGCCGCGGCAGTGTCCGGGTGCGCCCGCGCCCGCGCGTGGTCGTCGTCTCGACCGGCAGTGAGCTCGTCCAGCCCGGCGAGCCGCTGGGCCAGGGCCAGATCTACGACTCCAACAGCTTCGCCCTGACCGCCGCGGCCCGGGACGCCGGTGCCATCGCCTACCGCGTGGGCGCGGTCGCCGACGACGCCGAGACGCTCCGCTCCACGATCGAGGACCAGCTCATCCGGGCCGACCTCGTCGTCACCACGGGCGGCGTCAGCGTCGGCGCGTACGACGTCGTCAAGGAGGCCCTGTCCGCCATCGGCGACCCCGACGACGAGGAGGGCATCGGCGCGGGCAGCGGCGTCGAGTTCCGCAAGCTCGCGATGCAGCCCGGCAAGCCGCAGGGCTTCGGCTCGATCGGCCCCGACCACACCCCGCTGCTCGCGCTGCCGGGGAACCCGGTCTCCTCGTACGTCTCCTTCGAGCTGTTCGTCCGTCCCGCGATCCGGACGCTGATGGGGCTGCCCGCGGGCGCCGTCCACCGGTCCGTGGTCCGGGCCGGGCTCGCCGCCGACAAGGCGCTGACCTCGCCCGCGGGGCGCCGCCAGTTCCTGCGCGGTACCCATGACGCCGCGGCGGGCACGGTGGCCCCGGTCGGCGGCGCGGGCTCCCACCTGGTCGCCGCGCTCGCCCACGCGGACGCGCTGATCGTGGTGCCCGAGGACGTCACCTCCGTGGAGCCGGGCACCGAGGTGGACGTGGTCCTGCTGGGCTGATCTCACCTTCTCCGGGCCGCGCGGTACCGTGTCGCGCACAACAGTCCGGCGCGCCGCACCGCGCACGGCTCGGATCGGGAGCGCCACAGCACCATGAGCACTTCGCAGGACCGACTGACGCACCTCGACGAGGCGGGCGCCGCCCGCATGGTCGACGTGTCGGAGAAGGCCGTCACCGCGCGCACGGCACGGGCCACCGGGCGGGTCCTGGTCTCGCCCCGCGTGATCGAGCTGCTGCGCGGCGCGGGCGTCCCCAAGGGCGACGCGCTCGCGACCGCCCGCATCGCCGGGATCATGGGTGCCAAGCGCACCCCCGACCTGATCCCGCTGTGCCACCCGCTGGCCGTCTCCGGCGTCACGCTCGACCTCTCCGTGGCCGACGACGCCGTCGAGATCCGTGCCACGGTGAAGACCACGGACCGCACCGGCGTCGAGATGGAGGCGCTCACGGCGGTCTCCGTCGCCGCGCTGACCGTCGTCGACATGGTCAAGGCCGTCGACAAGGCGGCCGTCATCACGGACGTGCGGGTCGAGGAGAAGACGGGCGGCAAGTCGGGGGACTGGCACCGATGAGCGACACCTACCGGGCCCTCGTCGTCACCGCGTCCAACCGCGCGGCCGCCGGCGTCTACGCGGACAAGGGCGGCCCGCTGATCGCCGAGGCGCTGCGCGAGCTGGGTTTCCGGGTCGAGGGGCCGCAGGTCGTGCCCGACGGCGACCCGGTGGAGGCCGCCCTGCGCGCCGCCGTCGACGCCGGTTACGACGCGGTGGTCACCACCGGCGGCACCGGCATCTCGCCCACCGACCGCACCCCGGAGGCCACGGCCCGCGTCCTGGACCGGGAGATCCCGGGCATCGCGGAGGCGATCCGCGCCCACGGCCGGGAGAACGTGCCCACGGCGGCGCTCTCCCGTGGCCGCGCGGGCCTCGCGGGGAGCACACTGATCGTGAACCTGCCGGGTTCGAGCGGGGGCGTGAAGGACGGGCTCGCCGTCCTGCGGCCGCTGCTCGTCCACGCCGTCGACCAGATCCGCGGCGGTGACCACCCCAGACCCGACACCCGGCCCGATGCCCAGGCCCCCGGGGGTGCGCGCTGAACAGCCCGTCCTGGCCCGTCGTTCTGGCGGAGGGCGATGTCGTCCTCCGCCCGATAAGGCTGCGCGACCAGCGCGCCTGGCGCGAGGTGAACCGGCGCAACCGCGACTGGCTGCGCCCCTGGGAGGCGACGATCCCGCCGCCCACGCCGAGCGGGCCGATCACCCACCGCCCGACCTACCGCCAGATGGTGCGCCATCTGCGCTCGGAGGCGGGCGCGGGGCGGATGCTGCCCTTCGTCATCGAGTACCAGGGCCGTCTGGTGGGGCAGTTGACCGTCGCCGGGATCACCTGGGGTTCGATGTGCTCGGGGCATGTCGGGTACTGGGTCGACGAGTCGGTGGCCGGGCGCGGGGTGATGCCGACCGCGGTCGCGCTCGCCGTCGACCACTGCTTCCGCACGGTGGGGCTGCACCGCATCGAGGTCTGCATTCGGCCGGAGAACGGGCCGAGCCGCCGGGTCGTGGAGAAACTCGGATTCCGCGAGGAGGGGCTGCGCCCGCGCTATCTCCACATCGACGGGGCGTGGCGGGACCATCTCGTCTTCGCGCTCACCGCCGACGAGGTTCCCGAAGGGCTGCTGAAGCGGTGGCGGCGCGAGCGCCGCAGCAAGACCGCAGGTCCGGGCGCCCCGAACACGGTCGACCCCGGCGCCCCCTCTAAATGAAATAAGTGTTCGAAATTGATCGCCGATCGACCGCCGGAGGCATTAAATTCCCGCCCCGGTCGGCCGGTTGATCGCATCAGTCGCAAAAAATGCTCGAAATATCAGCCAGATCGTGCGACACACCGGCCCAATTGGCGGATGGCCTCACGCAAACCCCTCTACGGTGTGAGGCGTGAGCAGCAGCGGCCTCATCTACGCAGTCATCGTCGGGGCCTGGGCCGCCTACTTGGTGCCGATGTGGCTCCGTAGGCAGGACGAGCTGAACGAAGCCCGTCCGACGGAACGCTTCAGCACCGCCATCCGGCTTCTCTCCGGCCGGGCGGGCATGGAGCGCCGATACGCCAAGGACCTGCAGGCGCGCCCGCCCGAGGCGGACGAGCGGCCCGGCGACCCGGCCGACCCGGACGCGTCCACCGATGCGGTGGACCCCCGGGCCTTCGGCGCGCCCGCGA
>NZ_WWIA01001134.1 GCF_009870065.1 Streptomyces sp. SID5785
CCGCCCCTTCGTGCCCTCCGCACCGCCCCCGGCGCAGTACGACGACCGCACCACCCGGCTGCGCCCGCTCAGCCACCTCGGCGGCCGCCTCGCCCCCCGCGCCGCGGCCGCCGCGGCCTGCCTCGTGCTCGGGGTCGGCCTGCTCGGCGGCGCCGCCACCGGCTCGCTGCTGACCGGCGAGGAGGACGGCGCCACCGTCTCGGCGCAGACCGCCTTCCACGACGCCTCCGCGCTGTGGCACAGCGTCCCCGTCGACACGCTGTTCCCGCGCACCCTCGACGGCGAGGGCGCGGGCCCCGGCGGCGCCGACCGCACCTGGACGCGGATCGCCGTCGCTCCCGACAGCGGCTGCACCAAGGCCTTCGACCCGCTGCTCCACAAGGCCCTGCGCTCGGTGGGCTGCCTGCGCCTGCTGCGCGCCACGTACGTCGACGCCAGCCAGAGCAGCGTCACGACCGTGGGCCTGCTCTTCACCAAGGCCGACGCCGAGGCCACCCAGGCCCTGCGCACCCGCTTCAGCGAGCAGGGGCTCGACCGCCGCCGCGACCTGCTGCCCCGCCCCTACGCCGCCGACGGCACCGCCGCCGCACACTTCGGCGACGCCCAGCGCGCCTCGTGGACGATCAGCGTCCTCACCGACGCCCCGGTGGTCGTCTACGCGGTCTCCGGCTTCGCCGACGGCCGCACCGTCGCCGACCCGCAGCCCGCCGCCGAGGCCATGAAGGCGAGCGCCACCACGGCCCCCGCCCAGGCCGGACTAGGCCACGAGGCCCAGGGCATCGCCGACCGGATCGAGCGCGGACTGCGCAAGACCGTCCAGAAGTCCACGGAGCAGCCCTCATGACCCGCCGCGCCCACCGGCTCGCCGTCGCCGCCCTCAGCGCGGCCGCTCTCGCGCTCCTCCCCGCCACCACGGCCCACGCCGACGCGGTCCGCGCACAGCAGTGGGGCCTGTCCGCCCTCCACACCCAGGAGGCCTGGCGCACCACCAAGGGCAAGGGCATCACCGTCGCCGTCCTCGACACCGGCGTCGACGACCGCCACCCCGACCTCACCGGCAACGTCCTGGCCGGCAAGGACCTCGTCGGCTTCGGCGCCGGCCGCGGCGACCGCCCCTGGGCCCGCCACGGCACCGCCATGGCCGGCATCATCGCCGGTCACGGCCACGGCGCGGACCGCGGCGACGGCGTCGTCGGCGTCGCCCCCGAGGCGAAGATCCTGCCCGTGCGCGTCATCCTGGAGGACGGCGACCCGGCCCGCGCCAAGGCCCGCGAGACCCGGGGCAACGCCCTGGCCGAGGGCATCCGCTGGGCCGTCGACCACGGCGCCGACGTCATCAACCTGTCGCTCGGCGACGACTCCGACACCGCCCACCCCGAGGCCGGCGAGGACGCCGCGGTCCAGTACGCGCTGAGGAAGGGCGTCTGTGTCGTCGCCTCCTCGGGCAACGGCGGTGAGAAGGGCGACCACATCTCCTACCCGGCCGCCTACCCCGGCGTCATCGCCGCCACCGCCGTCGACTCCTCCGGCACCCGCGCCTCGTTCTCCACCCGCCGCTGGTACGCCACGGTCGCCGCCCCCGGCCGCGGCATCGTCACCGCCGACCCCGACCGCACGTACTACTCGGCCTGGGGCACCAGCGCGGCCTCCGCGTTCGTCTCCGGCGCCGTCGCCCTCGTGCGCGCCGCCCACCCGGACCTGAGCCCCGCCCAGATCAAGAAGCTCCTCGAGGACACCGCGCAGGACCCGCCGGCCGGCGGCCGCGACGACTCCCGCGGCTACGGTCTGGCCGACCCTGCCGCCGCGATCGTGGCGGGCTCCCGACTCAGCCCCAAGGGCATCAGCTCGGCCGCGTACGGCGACCGCTATTTCGGCGACGGGCCCGACGCCCCGGCCGACGACGCGGCCGCCGGCTGGACCGGCCCGGTCGCGGGCGCCCTCGGACTGCTGCTGCTCGGCGCCGCCGTCTGGCTGTGGCGCGGGCACCGGCTCAGCCGGCGCCGCTGACCACCGGCACCGCCGCACGCGCCACTGCCTCGACGAGCGCGACCCCGGCGTCCATCGTCGCGCTGCCGTCGGACAGCACCGCGACGAGCACCTGCCGCCCGTCCACCCGCACCCGGCCGATGCTGTTCACGTCCCACCGCTGCGTCGTGCTCCGCCGCAGCCAGCCGTTCTTCAGCTCCGCGTTCCCGGCGGCCGACACGCCCCAGGCCTGGTCGGCCTCGACGGACCCCATCAACTGCCGCACCGTCGACCGCGACTCCGCACTCAGGACCGCGTCGTCGCCGGGGGCGAACACCTGCCGCAGCAGGGTCAGTCGGTCGGCCGCCGTGGTCTGGGTCAGCCCCCACAGCGGGCCGCTGCCCCCGGTCGTGCCGGTCAGCCCGAGCCGCTCGTTGGCCGCGTCCAGCGCCGCGGCCCCGCCCAGGTCGTCCCACACGGCGGTCGTCGCGTCGTTGTCGCTGCGCTCGATCATCGCCGCGGCGCGGGTGCGCTCCTGCGAGGTCAGGTCCCGGCCCGCGTCCTGTGCGCGCAGCAGCAGCGCGCACACCAGGTCGACCTTGACGACGCTCGCCGTGTCGTAGGTGCCGCCGCCGGGGGCGTACGCGGCCGTCGCCCCGCTCGCCACGTCGAGGACCGCGACCGAGAGACCGCCGCCGTGCCCGGCGACGGCGTCGGCCACCGCGGTGGCGAGCGCACCGTCCCGGTCCTGAGCGGGCGCGGACGGCGATGACGGAGACACGGTGGGACCCCCTGTGGCTGCGGCGACGTGCGACACGGGCGCGCTCGCGTCGTGCGCCCCCGCCCGTACGGAGACGGTAGCGCCGGCGGCGCAGCAGACCAGCGCCGAGGCGAAGAGGGACGCGAACAGCGCGGGGTGCCGCGCACGGCGACGGCGGGTGCGGCAGGTGCGACGGGTACGGGGAGTGCGGGGAGTACGCGGCGGCATGCCGCGATGCTCGGCAGTCGCCCTGTGCGCAGGATGAGCCCGACCTCGGGGTCCGCTGAGAAACCCCGGCCGCCCGCTCGGTAGGGTCGGTGAACGTGGCGAACAAGAACATTCCCGACTCCGGCTACTCCGACGACGACGGCTCCGCGGACCCGCGTCTCGCCGCGGCCCTGGCCGCCTGGTCGGACGACCGCACCGCGCACGGCCCGGTGCTCGCGGCGCTGAAGGAGGCCCGCCTCCTTGTGCCCGTCGTCGCCGTGCTGGGCGAGGTGGAGGAGGGCGAAGCGCCCCACGCGGGCGGTGAGGGGAGCCGGACGGCCGGGCTGCGCCGCGAGAAGACGAGCGACATGGCCGTGCCCACCCTGAAGGCCGGCGACCGCAAGGCCCTGCCCGCCTTCACTTCGATCGCGTCCCTCGCGCTGTGGGACCCGCAGGCCCGCCCCGTCGCCGTGCCGCTGCACCAGGCGCTCCAGGCCGCCGCGCACGAGAAGGCCGACACCGTGGTCCTCGACCTGGCGGGCCCGGTCCCGTACGAGCTGACCGGCTCCGCCCTCTACGCGCTCGCCGAGGGCCGCACCAGCGCGGACCCGCTGACCGACCCGGCCGTCGTCGAGGCGGTGCGCGCCGCGGTCGCCGGCGTGGGGGCGGTGCGGCGCGCGTACCTGGGCCCGGGGCAGGGCGACGGGACCCTCGCCCTGGTGCTCGACCCGGGCGTGCCGCAGGACGCGGGTGTCCACGCGGTGGCCCGCCGCCTGGCCGCCGACGAGACACTGCGGGCCCGCCTGACGAAGGGCCTCGACCTGGCGTTGCTGCCGGCCGAGGCCGCCCTGTCGAGCGAGCCCGTGTACGAGCGTCCCTGAGCCGGGACGCCGGGGTGCTGCCGTGCGACCGGCCCCTCCACGGGGCGGCGGTCACGCGGGCCCGTCATCCGTAGACGGCGCCCGTGTACTTCTCGCCCGGGCCCTGGCCCGGCTCGTCCGGCACGATCGACGCCTCGCGGAAGGCGAGCTGCAGCGACTTCAGGCCGTCCCGCAGCGGGGCCGCGTGGAAGGAGCTGATCTCGGTCGCGCTCGCGTCGAGCAGACCGGCGAGGCCGGAGATCAGCTTGCGGGCCTCGTCGAGGTCCTTGTGGGCGTCGCCCTCCTCGGTGAGGCCCAGCTTCACCGCCGCGGCGCTCATCAGATTGACCGCGACCGTCACGATGACCTCGACGGCGGGCACCTCCGCGATGTCGCGGGTCAGCGCGTCGTAGTCGGGCGTGTCAGGGGAGTCAGGGGCAGCAGCGGGGGTCGCGTCACTCATGGGCCCCACGATATGCGGACCCCGCGCGGTGCCGTGCCACGCACCCGGTTGGGCGGTACGGCCAAGTCCTGCTAACCTTGTGTAACGACCGGCCGGACGCCCACGTCCTCGTGACGAAGGTGACCGGCCCACAAGTGGAGGCTCCGATCTCCCACCTGGCCGCCCTCAGGGCGGCGGGTCACCGGTCAGACGGCCACCATCGTTCCGTACGGACGATGGAGCCGTCCGAACAGCGCCCCGCGGTCCGCCGCGCGGTGTTCCGGTCAGTCTTGGAGCCCCGCGTGTGTACCGTCCGGGGCATTTTTTGTGTGCCGGCGCGGTTGGTACTTACGTGACAAACGTTACGCGGCGGTCCGCCAGGCCGTCGTGTGGTGCTACCGAGGAGGATCCATCAGCGCCGAGCCCCGCATCAACGACCGGATTCGCGTTCCCGAAGTGCGACTTGTCGGTCCCAGCGGCGAGCAGGTCGGGATTGTTCCGCTTGCCAAGGCCCTTGAGCTTGCTCAGGAGTACGACCTCGACCTGGTCGAGGTGGCGGCGAACGCCCGTCCGCCCGTCTGCAAGCTCATGGACTACGGGAAGTTCAAGTACGAGTCGGCCATGAAGGCCCGTGAGGCGCGCAAGAACCAGGCGCACACGGTCATCAAGGAGATGAAGCTCCGGCCGAAGATCGACCCGCACGACTACGACACCAAGAAGGGTCACGTCGTCCGGTTCCTCAAGCAGGGCGACAAGGTCAAGATCACGATCATGTTCCGTGGTCGCGAGCAGTCCCGGCCGGAGCTCGGCTACCGACTGCTGCAGCGTCTCGCGGAGGACGTCCAGGACCTCGGTTTCGTCGAGTCGAACCCGAAGCAGGACGGCCGGAACATGATCATGGTTCTCGGTCCGCACAAGAAGAAGACCGAGGCGATGGCCGAGGCCCGCGAGGCGCAGGCCGCCCGCAAGGCCGAGGCGAAGGCCAACCCCGGGAAGTCGCAGAACGCGGCTGAGATCGAGGCCGAGGCCCCCGCCGACGCCGAGGTCGAGGCCCCCGCCGAGGCTGCTGCCGAGGCATGATCCGCCGGCGCACCGCCTGTGCGCCACGGATACCAACTGACACAACTGACGTTCCCTCACGGCCGGTTCGCGCCTTCGGCACGGACCGGCCGGGAATGCCACTGACGAGGAGAGAACGGCGCTATGCCGAAGAACAAGTCGCACAGCGGTGCCAGCAAGCGCTTCAAGATCACCGGCTCCGGCAAGGTGCTCCGTGAGCGCGCCGGCAAGCGCCACCTGCTCGAGCACAAGTCGTCCCGCGTGACGCGTCGCCTCACCGGCAACGCCGAGATGGCCCCGGGCGACGCCGCGAAGATCAAGAAGCTTCTCGGCAAGTGATGCTCGGGTGCTGAGCACCCTGAGCGTCGACTGACCGGGACCTATTCGAATTCGGGTCGGGTGAAGACAACCCCGGCCCCGCTACAAGGAGTTACAAAGTGGCACGCGTCAAGCGCGCGGTGAACGCGCACAAGAAGCGTCGGGCGATCCTCGAGCAGGCCAGCGGCTACCGCGGTCAGCGTTCGCGTCTGTACCGCAAGGCCAAGGAGCAGGTCACCCACTCCCTGGTCTACAACTACAACGACCGCAAGAAGCGCAAGGGCGACTTCCGTCAGCTGTGGATCCAGCGCATCAACGCCGCTGCCCGCCAGAACGGCATGACGTACAACCGCCTCATCCAGGGTCTGAAGGCCGCCAACATCGAGGTGGACCGCAAGATCCTCGCCGAGCTGGCCGTCAACGACATCAACGCGTTCGCCGCGCTGGTCGAGGTTGCGCAGAAGGCCCTGCCGGCCGACGTGAACGCGCCCAAGGCCGCTGCCTGAGCGCTCCGCTGAGCCGGACGTGATCTTCGGACCCGCAAGCCGAGTGCTTGCGGGTCCGAGTGCGTTCGGCAGCCCGTCTGCCCAGTTGTTGTCGTGTGCCGCGTGCGGGTCCGTCGTGGCTGAGCGCGCAGTTCCTCGCGCCCCTGATGTGTCAAGGTGAGTTTTCGATGGTTGCCCCCGAGTTGATCTCTCCCAGGTCCCCCCGTGTCTCCGCCGCCCGACGGCTCGGAAAGCGGAACTTCCGGGGGAAGGAGCGGCTGTTCCTCGCCGAGGGGCCGCAGGCCGTCCGGGAGGCCGCCGCCCACGGCGGGCTCGTCGAGATGTTCACGACCGTCGAGGCCGCCGAGCGCTACGCCGACATCATCGGTGAGGCCCGGGCCGCCGGGTCCCGGGTGCACCTGGCCGACGAGAGCGTCATCGCCGAGATCTCCACGACCGTGACGCCGCAGGGGCTCGTCGGGGTCTGCCGCTTCCTGGACACGCCGTTCGAGGAGATCCTCGCGGCGCGACCCCGGCTCGTCGCCGTCCTCGCGCACGTCCGCGACCCGGGCAACGCGGGCACCGTGCTGCGCTGCGCGGACGCCGCGGGCGCCGAGGCCGTGATCCTCACCGACGCCTCCGTCGACCTGTACAACCCGAAGGCCGTCCGCGCCTCCGTCGGCTCCCTGTTCCACCTGCCGGTCGCCGTCGGCGTCCCCGTCGAGCAGGCCGTCGCCGGGCTGAAGGAGGCGGGCGTGCGGATCCTCGCCGCCGACGGCGCGGGGGAGCACGACCTCGACGACGAACTCGACCGGGGCACCATGGGCACCCCCACCGCGTGGATCTTCGGCAACGAGGCCTGGGGCCTGCCCGAGGAGACCCGCGCCCTCGCCGACGCCGTCGTCCGCGTCCCCATCCACGGCAAGGCCGAGAGCCTCAACCTGGCGACGGCCGCCGCGGTCTGCCTGTACGCCTCGGCGCGCGCGCAGCGGGCCGAGGGCGGCTGCCGGTCCTGAACTACGGGCGGCACGGCCTGTCACCCCGTCACCCTCGGCTAGTAGGGTGACCCACTCGAGCCCGCTGAACCGACTCGAGAGGTGGGGTACGGGGAGATGACAGTCCGCACCAGCGCGGATTCGGGAGCGGGTGAGTCCTCCGGGGCCGCCGGGCCCGGGCCGGCCGGACTCGGCATCGGTCCCGACGACCTGTCCGACGGGCTGGTCGTCGCCGACGAGCGCGGACGGGTCGTCTGTTTCAACGCCGCCGCCGAGCGGATCACCGCCGTGTCCGCCGTGCACGCCCTCGGGGCGCCGCTCGAGCGGGCGCTGCCGCTCGAGGATCTGGAGGGGCGGCGCTGGTGGCAGCTCACCGACCCCTACGGCGGACTCGCCATCCGGGTCGGACAGCCCGAGCGGAACCTGCTGCTGCCCGGCGGCCGCGAGGTCCTGGTCACCGCCCGGTACGTGCGCAGCAGGCCCACCGGACCGGTGCTCCGGGTCGTCGTCTCGATCCGCGACACCGAGGCCCGGCGGCGCACCGAGCGCAGCCACGCCGAGCTGATAGCCACCGTCGCGCACGAGCTGCGCTCGCCGCTCACCTCCGTGAAGGGGTTCACCGCGACGCTGCTGGCGAAGTGGGAGCGCTTCACCGACGAGCAGAAGCGGCTCATGCTGGAGACCGTCGACGCCGACGCGAACCGGGTCACGCGGCTCATCGCCGAGCTGCTCGACATCTCCCGCATCGACTCCGGCCGGCTCGAGGTGCGCCGCCAGCCTGTGGACATCGCCGCCGCCGTCTCCCGGCACATCCAGGCGCACGTCGCCTCCGGCCGGCCCGCCGAGCGGTTCCTGCTCCGGGTCACCCAGCCGCTGCCCGCCGTGTGGGCCGACCCCGACAAGGTCGACCAGGTCCTGAGCAACCTCCTGGAAAACGCCGTGCGCCACGGCGACGGAACCGTCACCATTGACGTCGAGCCCACCGACCCGGTCGGCGCGTCGGTCACCGTGAGCGACGAGGGGCCCGGCATCCCGGAGGAATCCATGAACCGCGTCTTCACCCGCTTCTGGCGGGGCAGCAAGCGCGGCGGCACCGGGCTCGGCCTGTACATCGTGAAGGGCATCGTCGAGGCCCACGGGGGCTCCATCACGGTCGGGCGCGCGCCCGGCGGCGGCGCCCGCTTCCGATTTATGCTGCCCGTGGCGGCGCCGGCGTATCTCAACGCCTGAGCAGACCGGCCCCACGGGCGCAGTCACCCACCTCACCCCCGCTAGACTCGTCCTTTGGCACATTGCGTCTCCAGATCAGAGACGTTCGTCCCCACGGCCGGGGCGCGTCGCAGACGGGGCCATCCGCCAGCCAACGGAAGCACGGGAAGAGATGTCGGCACCGAACAAGTCGTACGACCCTGTCGAGGTCGAGGCACTGAAACCGGAAGAGATCGAGCGGGTGCGGGACGAGGCGCTCGCCGCCTTCGCCGCCGCGGACTCGCTCGAGGCGCTCCAGGAGGCCAAGGTCGCGCATGCGGGCGGCACGTCGCCGCTGTCGCTCGCGAACCGCGAGATCGGCGCGCTGCCCCCGCAGGCCAAGGCCGCGGCCGGCAAGCTCGTCGGCCAGGCCCGCGCCGCCGTCGGCCGGGGCCTCGCCGCCCGCCAGACGGAGCTCGAGGCCGAGCGCGACGCGCGCGTCCTGGTCGAGGAGGCCGTGGACGTCACGCTGCCTCACGACCGCGTGCCCGCGGGCGCCCGGCATCCGCTCACCACCATGATGGAGCGCGTCGCCGACGTGTTCGTGTCCATGGGGTACGAGATCGCGGAGGGCCCCGAGGTCGAGGCGGAGTGGTTCAACTTCGACGCGCTCAACTTCACGCCCGACCACCCGGCCCGGCAGATGCAGGACACGTTCTTCGTCGCGGGCCCCGAGGGCCGCGCCAAGACGGTCGGCGACGAGTCGGGTGTCGTGCTGCGCACGCACACCTCGCCCGTGCAGGCCCGCTCGCTGCTCGACCGGGAGCCCCCGGTCTACGTGGTCTGCCCCGGCCGCGTGTACCGCACCGACGAGCTGGACGCCACGCACACCCCGGTCTTCCACCAGATCGAGCTGCTCGCCGTGGACGAGGGCCTCACCATGGCCGACCTGAAGGGCACGCTCGACCACATGGTCAGGGCGCTCTTCGGCGAGGACATGAAGACCCGGCTGCGCCCCAACTACTTCCCGTTCACCGAGCCGTCCGCCGAGATGGACATGGTCTGCTACGTGTGCCGCGGCGAGTCGGTCGGCAACCCCGACCGGCCGTGCCGCACCTGCGGCAGCGAGGGCTGGATCGAGCTCGGCGGCTGCGGCATGGTCAACCCGCGCGTGCTCACCGCGTGCGGCGTGGACCCCGAGAAGTACAGCGGATTCGCCTTCGGGTTCGGCATCGAGCGGATGCTGATGTTCCGCCACAACGTGGAAGACATGCGAGACATGGTCGAGGGTGACGTCCGGTTCACCCGGCCGTTCGGGATGGAGATCTGATGCGGGTCCCGCTTTCCTGGCTGCGGGAGTACGTCGACCTGCCGGCCACCGAGACCGGTCGCGACGTACAGGAGAAGCTGGTCGGCGTCGGCCTCGAGGTCGAGACCGTCGAGCAGCTCGGCGCGGACATCAAGGGCCCCCTCGTGGTGGGCCAGGTTCGGACGATCGAGGAGCTGGAGGGCTTCAAGAAGCCCATCCGCTTCTGCACCGTCGACGTCGGCCGGGCCAACGGCACCGGTGAGCCTCAGGAGATCGTCTGCGGCGCCCGGAACTTCGCGGTCGGCGACAAGGTCGTCGTCGTGCTGCCCGGCGCCGAGCTGCCCGGCGGCTTCGCGATCGCCGCGCGCAAGACGTACGGCAAGACCTCGCACGGCATGATCTGCTCCACCGACGAGCTGGGCATGGGCGACGACGGCACGCACGGCATCATCGTGCTGCCGCCGGAGACCGAGGTCGGCCGCGACGCCGTCGAACTGCTCCAGCTGGTCGACGAGGTCCTCGACATCGCCGTCACGCCGGACCGCGGCTACTGCCTGTCGATGCGCGGCATCGCCCGCGAGACCGCCATCGCGTACGGTCTGCCGCTGCGCGACCCGGCGCTCCTCGACGTGCCCGCGCCCAACGCGCAGGGCTACCCGGTCCAGGTCTCCGACCCGATGGCCTGCGACCGCTTCACCGCGCGCACCGTCACCGGTCTGAGCCCCGAGGCCCGCTCGCCGATCTGGCTCCAGCGCCGGCTGCAGAAGGCGGGCATGCGCCCGATCTCGCTCGCCGTCGACGTCACGAACTACGTGATGCTCGAGCTCGGCCAGCCGCTGCACGCCTACGACCGCTCCCTCGTCCAGGGTCCGATCGGTGTGCGCCGCGCCACGCAGGGCGAGCAGCTCACCACGCTCGACGGCGTCAAGCGCACGCTGGACGCCGAGGACCTGGTCATCACCGACGACCGGGGCCCGATCGGCCTGGCCGGGGTGATGGGCGGCGCCAACACGGAGATCGCCGACCACAGCGAGGACGCCGGCACCACCGACGTCGTCGTCGAGGCGGCGCACTTCGACGCGATCACCATCGCCCGCACCGCGCGCCGCCACAAGCTGTCCTCCGAGGCGGCCAAGCGCTTCGAGCGCGGCGTCGACCCGCAGGCCGCGTCCGCCGCCGCCCAGCGCGTCGTCGACCTGCTCGTGCTGCTCGCCGGCGGCACCGCGCAGGAGGGCGTCACCGAGGTCATCGCCCCGGGCGCCCCGCGCACCATCACGATCCCGGA
>NZ_WWIA01001135.1 GCF_009870065.1 Streptomyces sp. SID5785
TCCGGGCGCCCCGCAGGTCCAGGAGCCGCAGATCCCGGCCCAGCAGCCGGTCGCCGCGTACGCACAGCAGCAGGATCCGTACGCCTACCAGCAGCAGGGCTACGGTCAGCAGGACATGTACGCCGGGTACCAGCAGCAGGCGGACCCGTACGGGTACCAGCAGCAGGATCCGTACGCGGTGCAGCAGGAGCAGTACGCGTACGGCTACCAGCAGCAGCCCGGCCAGCAGGCGCAGCCGCCCCTGCAGCAGGACCAGGGCGGCGTGCTCGACGAGACCAGCCTCTTCGACACCAGCATGATCAATATGGATCAGGTGCGGGAGTACGAGCGGCAGTACGAGCAGGGCCGCTGACCGGAACCCTTCGGGGGCCGGGGGACCGGATTGGGCCGAGAGCGAATGGTCCAGTATCCTGGCTCTTCGGTCGCGCGTACTCGTGCGGTCACAGCTGCCCGGAACGCCATCGGGCAGGAGCTCCGAAGAACGAAAGCGGGACCAGCCCTGAACACCCACCTCGACCACCGCAATCCTCTCGTGTTCGACACGCACGAGCTGGGTCGGCGTCCTGGTGCCATGCAGCGGCTGACCCGCACGATCGACGCTCCCAAGGACCTCGGTCTCCAGGGAGTCATCGAGGTGCCGGAGGGCGCCCCGGTGGAGCTCGACCTCCGTCTGGAGTCGGTCATGGAAGGGGTGCTTGTCACAGGCACCGCCCGTGCATCGGCCAAGGGGGAGTGCGTAAGGTGTCTGGAGCCGCTCGACCACGAGGTCGACGCGGACTTCCAGGAGATGTTCTCGTACCCTGACGCCGATGACCGGGGCCGTCCCAAGGACGACGCCGGCGACGACGCCGAGGACGACGAGGACACGCTCTTTCTCGAGGACGGCCTGTTCGACCTCGAGCCTGTGCTGCGTGATGCGGTGGTGCTCGCACTGCCGATGCAGCCGGTGTGCCAGGAAGACTGTGAAGGTCTGTGCTCCGAGTGCGGAGTGCGACTCGCGGACGAACCGGGTCACCACCACGACGCCGTCGACATTCGTTGGGCGGCACTGCAGGGACTCGCTGGCACCATCCAGGACGGCGAGAAGGACGAGATGAGCGGCGCCGATGCGGAAGCGGGCGTCGACGAGAAGCAGGAGAAGTAGCCGTGGCTGTTCCGAAGCGGAAGATGTCGCGCAGCAACACGCGCCACCGCCGGTCGCAGTGGAAGGCTGCGGTCCCCACCCTGGTTTCGTGTGAGCGTTGCCAGGAGCCCAAGCTGCAGCACATCGCGTGCCCCGCTTGCGGCACCTACAACAAGCGCCAGGTCCTCGAGGTCTGAGCGGCCGGTGAGAGGCACAGTGTCAAACACCAAGAAGGCGGATGACGCCAGGAAAAAGGTGGACACCACAGCCTCGTCCCACACGCTTCTGGAAGGGCGGCTCGGGTACCAGCTCGAGTCCGCCCTTCTGGTGCGTGCGCTGACGCATCGCTCGTACGCGTACGAGAACGGCGGTCTGCCCACGAACGAGCGGCTGGAGTTCCTCGGGGACTCCGTGCTCGGTCTCGTGGTCACCGACACGCTCTACCGCACCCACCCCGATCTGCCCGAGGGACAGCTGGCGAAGCTGCGGGCCGCGGTGGTGAACTCGCGGGCGCTTGCGGAGGTCAGCCGCGGGCTCGACCTGGGCTCCTTCATCCGGCTCGGCCGGGGCGAAGAGGGCACGGGCGGCCGGGACAAGGCGTCCATCCTCGCCGACACGCTCGAAGCGGTGATCGGCGCGGTCTATCTGGACCAGGGTCTGGACGCGGCCGGTGAGCTCGTTCACCGACTGTTCGACCCGTTGATCGAGAAGTCCTCGAATCTGGGTGCCGGCCTGGACTGGAAGACCAGTCTCCAGGAGCTCACGGCGACCGAGGGGCTCGGTGTCCCCGAGTACCTGGTCTCCGAGACGGGCCCGGACCACGAGAAGACCTTCACTGCTGCCGCCCGCGTCGGAGGCGTCTCGTACGGCACCGGCACCGGCCGCAGCAAGAAGGAAGCGGAGCAGCAGGCCGCCGAGTCCGCATGGCGCGCGATCCGCGCCGCCGCGGACGAGCGGGCCAAGGCTGCCGAGGCGGAGCCCGCCGCCGGCGCCTGACGACGCCGCTTCCTCGCGCCTGTCCCGCCGGTGTCCACCGGTGGGGCGGGCGCTCTCTTGTGCGGGCACGGTAAGCTCCCTGCGCCCTTCCCCCCGATCCCCGGAGGACCCCGTGCCCGAGCTGCCCGAAGTGGAGGTCGTCCGGCGCGGCCTGGCCCGCTGGGCGGCGCACCGCACCGTCGAGGACGCCGAGGTGCTGCACCCGCGCGCGGTGCGCCGGCATCTCGCCGGCGGCGACGACTTCGCGCACCGCCTCAAGGGACAGCGCATCGGTGAGCCCATGCGCCGGGGCAAGTACCTCTGGCTGCCGCTGGAGACCACGCACACCTCCGTGCTCGCCCACCTCGGGATGAGCGGCCAGCTGCTCGTGCAGCCGCACGAGGCGCCCGACGAGAAGCACCTGCGGGTGCGGATCCGGTTCGCCGACGACCTGGGCACCGAGCTGCGCTTCGTCGACCAACGCACCTTCGGCGGCCTCTCGTTGCACGAGAACACCCCCGACGGGCTGCCCGACGTCATCGCACACATCGCGCGCGACCCGCTCGACCCGCTGTTCGACGACGCCGCGTTCCACACCGCGCTGCGCGCGAAGCGCACCACGGTGAAGCGCGCGCTGCTCGATCAGTCGCTCATCAGCGGCGTCGGCAACATCTACGCCGACGAGGCCCTCTGGCGCGCGAAGCTGCACTACGAGCGCCCCACCGCCACGCTCACCCGCCCGCGCACCGCCGAACTCCTCGGCCACGTACGGGACGTGATGAACGCGGCGCTCGCCGTCGGCGGCACGAGCTTCGACTCCCTCTACGTGAACGTGAACGGGGAGTCCGGCTACTTCGACCGCTCCCTGGACGCCTACGGGCGCGAGGGGCTGCCGTGCGGAAGGTGCGGCACCCCGATGCGGCGCAGCGCCTGGATGAACCGGTCCAGCTACTACTGCCCGCGCTGTCAGCGCCCGCCGCGCGTCGCGTCGTAGCGCTCCCGCGCGCTCAGGACCTCGTCCATCCGGCCCTCCACGAAGTGGATGAGGGACAGCAGGCGTTCGGCGACGGCCCGGCCGAGTCCGGTGAGCTCGTAGTCCACGCGCGGCGGGTTCGTCGGCTGCGCCTCGCGGTGCACCAGCCCGTCACGCTCCAGGGCCTGGAGGGTCTGGGAGAGCATCTTCTCGCTGACGCCGTCGACCCGGCGCCGCAGCTCGTTGAAGCGGAGCGAACCCTCGGACAGCGCGCCCAGGGTGAGGGCGCCCCAGCGGCCGGTGACGTGCTCGAGGGTGCGCCGTGAGGGGCACGCCCTGGAGAACACGTCGTAGGGCAGGTCGGCGGTGGCGTCGCCCTCGGTGTCGGTCGTCTCCATGGATGCAGCGTACTCCCGTGCAGCGCACGCAGAAGGGCAGCGCTCTCCAGGAGAAAGCGCTGCCCTCGGATGCCGCCGGGCCCTTCACCGCCGCGTACCTGACCGCGGGGCGCGGGCCGCCGGGATCAGTAGCCGAAGTCCTGCGTCCACCACGGGCCGCCGTCACCGAAGTGCACGCCGACGCCGAGGGTCTTGAAGTCGCAGTTCAGGATGTTCGCGCGGTGGCCCTCGCTGTTCATCCACGCGTCCATGACGGACTGCGCGTTCGCCTGGCCCCGGGCGATGTTCTCGCCGCCGAGGCCCGTGATGCCGGCCTTCTGGGCGCGGTCCCACGGCGTCGCGCCGTCCGGGTCGGTGTGGTCGAAGAAGCCGCGGGACGCCATGTCGGCGCTGAAGTCCGAGGCCAGCGAGGCGAGACCGCTGTCCGCGGTCACCGGCGAGCAGCCGACCTTGGCGCGCTCCTGGTTGACCAGCGACAGCACCTGCGCCGCGGCGGACGGGGTGGTGGCGGTCGTCGCCGGAGCGGCCGGCGCCTCGGTCTTCTGCTTCGGGGCGGAGGTCGAGGGGCTCGCGCTCCGCGTGGAGGGAGCGGCGGAGGAGGGCTTCTTCGACGGCTCCGCCGTCTTCGAGGGCGTCCGGGACGGCTTCGGCGAAGCGGTCTTCGACGGAGCGGACGCCGACGGCTCCGTCTTCGTCGAGGGCGTCGGGCGCTCGGTGCCGCGGCTCGCCGCGGACGGGGCCCGGTCCTCGACCGTGCCGTCCGTGCCGCCCTGCGCCTCGACGCTGGGGGAGGAGTCGGCCGCCTGCACCTTGTTGCCGCCGTGGTCACCGCCGAGCTTGAGGCTGTCGGTGCCCGGTATGAGCCCCGAGGCCACCGCGACCGCGCCCAGCGCGACGGCGGCGGACACACCGAGCAGGCCGGTGCGGACCGGGGCGCCGCGCTTCCTGCGCCGGTGCGAGTGCCCGGAGGCCTCCTCGGCGGCGCCGCCGGCGGGGGAGACCGTGCCGTACACGTCGGTCATCGTCTCGTCGAACGGAGCGTAAAGAGGGTGCGCGGGAGAGCCCGCGGCGCGCTGCGCGCCGTCGGCGGTCCCTGCGGTGCCGGTGCCGTGCGTCGCGCGGTGCTCCGCGGCGTAGGCGTCCGGGGTGGTCTCCGCGCCGCGGCCCGTGGCGCGTCCGGCGGCGGAGCGTCGGTGGCGTCCCATGTACTGGCCTTCCTCGTCCTCGCGGTCGTCGACGCGACTCACCCTTACGAGTGAGCCTCGTCGGTCCGCGACGGTACCCCAGGACGCAAGGGGAGGAAGTGCTCCGAGGGCAATTGGCCGGTTAGCGTGCACCCCATGAACGAAGATGTACGGCTCGTCGCCTGGGTGCGAGGACGCGTCCAACGTGTGGGTTTTCGGTGGTTCACCCGTGCACGCGCTCTGGAGATCGGCGGCCTGAGTGGTTTTGCTCTCAATTTGGACGACGGCCGGGTCCAGGTGGTCGCCGAGGGTCCCCGGGCGGCCTGCGCGCAGCTCCTCGAGTGGCTCCACGGCGACGACACACCCGGACGCGTCGACGGTGTGACTGAGATCTGGGACACGCCGCGCGGGGGTTACGACGGATTCGCCATCCGCTGATCCGTCACCGCAGGTGCCGCCCCGGACACCCGGCGGATGCGCGCCCCGGGTGCCGCCCGGGAGGGGAAACTGCCTGGTGGTTGCCAAGAAGAGGGACTCGTGGCAGGCTCCGGTGATACGGATGATCTCCACGCCCCCGGGTCCCGAAGGTCAGGCCGCGCCGCACGTTCTCCGGCGCGAAGCCCCCGGGATGCCCGCGAATACGGGGTGTGATCGTGTTGACCGTCAAACTTTTTGGTGAGACTCTGGAATCCCCGCGCACCTCAGCTGTTTGGCATGTGAGAACGGCAGCAGAACAAGAAGTGCCAAGCACCGCGGGTGCGATTCCCTCACGACCCACACCGATTCGGTCGGTCACTCAGTGTGGAGGACCATCCATCATGGCAAAGGCGCTTCTCGGTTACGTCGGCGGCAGCGACCCGCGACTCCTCGCCGAGATGCGACGGCTCCAGCAGCGCGTCCAGGACCTGGAATCCGAGCTCGTTCGGATCCAGGCGGAGAACGACGCGCTCGCGGCTGCCGCTTCTCACGACTCTCTCATCGAGGGTATCGACGGCATCGACGTACCCCAGGCCGAGCCTGCGCTCACCTGACCACATCCAACGAAGCACGTGGTCGGGCTGTTCGTATCAGCCGCTGACAGAGATACGCAAGGGACGCTCCGGCGTCCCTTCTTTCTTCCCCCGCCCCCTCCCGGCACCTTTCCTCAACGTCTGGTGTGCCCTGCACCTTCCTGAGTGAAACCGCGGGTTCATGGAGTGAGACAGGGGCGCCCGGTAGAGTCCGACGGCGTGCACCTCAAGGCTCTGACCCTGCGCGGGTTCAAATCGTTCGCCTCGGCCACCACGTTGCGGTTCGAGCCGGGCATCACCTGCGTCGTGGGGCCCAACGGCTCGGGCAAGTCCAACGTCGTGGACGCCCTCAGCTGGGTCATGGGCGAGCAGGGCGCCAAGTCCCTGCGCGGCGGCAAGATGGAGGACGTCATCTTCGCCGGCACCACCGGGCGCTCGCCGCTCGGCCGGGCCGAGGTGTCGCTCACCATCGACAACTCCGACGGGGCGCTCCCCATCGAGTACGCCGAGGTCACCATCACGCGGATCATGTTCCGCAACGGCGGCAGCGAGTACCAGATCAACGGGGACACCTGCCGGCTCCTCGACATCCAGGACCTCCTCTCCGACTCCGGCATCGGCCGCGAGATGCACGTCATCGTCGGTCAGGGCCAGCTCGACTCCGTCCTGCACGCCGATCCGATGGGCCGCCGCGCCTTCATCGAGGAGGCCGCGGGTGTCCTCAAGCACCGCAAGCGCAAGGAGAAGGCGCTGCGGAAACTGGACGCGATGCAGGCGAACCTCGCGCGCGTGCAGGACCTCACCGACGAACTGCGCCGCCAGCTCAAGCCGCTCGGACGCCAGGCCGCCGTGGCCCGCCGCGCCGCCGTCATCCAGGCCGACCTGCGCGACGCCCGGCTGCGCCTGCTCGCCGACGACCTGGTCCGGATGCGGGCCGCCCTCAGCGCCGAGGTCGCCGACGAGGCCGAGCTCAAGCGCCGCAAGGACGCCGCGGAGGCCGAACTCAGGAAGGCGCTCCAGCGCGAGGGCCACCTCGAGGACGAGGTGCGGCAGCTGAGCCCACGTCTCCAGCGCGCGCAGCAGAGCTGGTACGAGCTGTCGCAGCTGGCCGAGCGCGTGCGCGGCACCGTCTCCCTCGCGGACGCCCGTGTGAAGAGCGCGACCTCCGTCCCGGCCGAGGAGCGGCGCGGCCGGGACCCCGAGGACCTCGAACGCGAAGCCGCCCGCGTGCGCGAGCAGGAGGCCGAGCTGGAGGCCGCCCTCGAGGCCGCACAGATCGCGCTCGACGAGACGGTCGCGCACCGCGCCGAACTGGAGCGCGAGCTGGCCGTGGAGGAGCGCCGGCTCAAGGACGCCGCACGGGCCATCGCCGACCGGCGCGAGGGGCTCGCCCGGTTGCAGGGTCAGGTCAACGCGGCCCGCGGCAGGGCCGCCTCCGCCCAGGCCGAGATCGACCGGCTCGCCTCCGCGCGCGACGAGGCCCGGCAGCGGGCGGTCACCGCGCAGGAGGAGTACGAGCAGCTCCAGGCCGAGGTCGACGGGCTCGACGCCGGGGACGCCGAGCTGTCCGAGCGCCACGAGACGGCCCGCGCCGCGCTCACCGAGGCCGAGGCCGCGCTGTCCGCCGCGCGCGAGGCCGCCACCGCCGCCGAACGCAGCCGGGCCGCCACCGCCGCCCGGCACGAGGCGCTCGCGCTCGGGCTGCGCCGCAAGGACGGCACCG
>NZ_WWIA01000117.1 GCF_009870065.1 Streptomyces sp. SID5785
TCGTCCAGGTCGGCACGATCGGCCTGATCAACGCCATCGACCGCTTCGACCCGGACCGCGGCGTCCAGTTCCCCACCTTCGCGATGCCCACCGTGGTCGGCGAGATCAAGCGCTACTTCCGCGACAACGTGCGCACCGTGCACGTCCCGCGCCGGCTGCACGAGCTGTGGGTGCAGGTCAACAGCGCCACCGAGGACCTCACGACCGCCTTCGGGCGCTCCCCGACGACCGCGGAGATCGCCGAGCGGCTGCGCATCGGCGAGGACGAGGTGCTCGCCTGCATCGAGGCGGGCCGCTCGTACCACGCCACGTCGCTCGAGGCCGCCCAGGAGGGCGACGGGATGCCCGGACTGCTCGACCGGCTCGGCTACGAGGACCCGGAGCTGGACGGCGTCGAGCACCGCGACCTGGTCCGGCACCTGCTCGTCCAGCTGCCCGAGCGGGAGCAGCGGATCCTTCTCCTGCGCTACTACTCGAACTTGACGCAGTCTCAGATCAGCGCCGAGCTGGGTGTCTCGCAGATGCATGTGTCAAGGCTCCTCGCGCGTAGTTTTGCGCGACTTCGATCCGCAAACAGGATCGACGCATAGCTGAATCGGGTAGACCGGTTCCGCGGAGATTTCTCGACAGAAACCCCGCCAACTTCGGCCACACCCCCTGTTATCTGCGCGTTTTCGCCCCATCCATGTCGACATGTCACTACAGCGTGTTGCCGACATGTGACATTCTGCTGGAACCGCGTTTGGCGCAGCCCCACGTCCGGTATTCAGGTGGAGGCTGCGCTCCTACCTGACGGGAGTGCCCGCCGCGACCGTCCGCGACCTCAAGGGGGTGGCATGTCCGCAGACCAGGGCAGCTCGAAGGTGCTCACGCTCTCGCCCGGCGCGTCCGTCGCGCCCGACGACCGGAGCGAGTCCGCGACCGCCGCGCTGATCGACACTCCGCCCGCTCCGGCCCCGGCCGCCGTGCCGGCCCAGCCGGACGGCACCGAGACGTCGGGTGCGCTCGACACCCGCACCCTGTCCCGCTCCCTGTTCCTGCGTCTCGCCACGCTCGACGAGCACAGCCCCGAGCGGGCCTACGTGCGCGACACCCTCATCGAGCTGAACCTGCCGCTCGTGCGGTACGCGGCTGCCCGCTTCCGCAGTCGCAACGAGCCGATGGAGGAC
>NZ_WWIA01001136.1 GCF_009870065.1 Streptomyces sp. SID5785
GAGGTGTTCACCGAGGTGTTCTGGGCGTCGCTGCACGGACTCGCGACCCTGACCCGCGCGGGCCGCCTCCGCCCGGAGGAGGCCGAGCTCAGGGTGGCGCTCCTGGTGGACCGGCTCGCCGACCCCTGACCTGCGCCGACCCCCGCCGCGGCCACCACCGGGGGACGCCGGGCCGGGCGCGCGGCATGTCGTGCGCGTATCGAGAACCGCATACGGCACGGCAACGCCGCCCCGTCTTCACTGGCCGTATGTCTCGCACCGCACTGCCGCCCACCCCCGCACCGAGCCGGCGGACGCCGCCGCGGATCGTCCGGCTCGTGACCCGGCCCGGGCCCTGGCGCCGCGGCCGGATCCCGGCCGCGCTCGCGCTGCTGCTCGGTCTGCTGCTGATGCTGCACGCGCACCTCACCGACCGGTTCGGGCTCGGCAGCCTGGTCGAGACGTTCCTGCCGTGGTGCGGGGCCCTCGTGCCGCTGCTGCTGCTCTGCGGGCTGTGGCGCCGCTCGGCCGCCGCGCTCGTCGCGCTCCTGGTGCCCACCGTGGTCTGGGTGAGCATGTTCGGCAGCGTGTTCAGCGACCGGTCATCCGGTGCGGGCGGCGACCTCACCGTCGCCGAGCACAACGTCGCCGAGGCCAACCCCGACCCGGCGGGCACCGCCCGCTCCCTGGCCGGGTCGGGCGCCGACGTGCTGGCCCTCGTGGAGGTGACGGACCAGGCCCTGGGCACGTACGAGAAGGAGCTCGCGGGCACGTATCCGTACCACGCGGCCCTGGGCACGGTCGGCCTGTGGAGCAAGCTGCCGCTGTCCGGCGTGCGGACCGTCGACATCCGGACCGACGCGGGCCCGCTGGGCGCCACCAAGACCGCCGCGGAGAAGCTTCCCGGCAACCGCGCCCTGCGCGCGACCGTGGCCACCGACCGGGGCCCGCTCGCCGTCTACGTGGCCCACCTCGGCTCGGTCCGCGTCATGCCCCGCGGCGGCTTCTGGACCGAGTCCAGGGACCGCAACGCGACGGCGCTCGGCGAGGCCCTGGCCGCCGAACGCAGCGCGCGCGTGGTGCTGCTCGGGGATCTCAACGGCACCACGGACGACCGCGCGTTCGACTCCCTCACCGACGGGCTCCGCTCGGCGCAGGACGAGTCGGGCTCCGGGTTCGGCTTCACCTGGCCGGCCTCGTTCCCGATGGTGCGCATCGACCAGATCCTGCTGCGCGGGGTGCACGCCGAGAAGTCCTGGGTGCTGCCCGGCACGGGCAGCGACCACCTGCCCGTGGCGGCGGACATCAGCTGGTGAGAGGGGGCGGCGTCCGGCCCGCGGCCGGGCGCCGTGATCGATTCGCAACCGATTTCCCGCTTGTCCGGAACCCATCAACCGGCGTCCGGATTACGCTCCGTTCATGTGACCACCTCAGTTCCCCCACCGGACCGCAGCCACGAACGTCCGCCCGTGTACGTCATCGGCGGCGGCCCCGGCGGCCTCGCCGCGGCCGCGAGCCTGAAGGCGCACGGGGTCCGTGCCGTCGTGCTGGAGAAGTCCGACCGGGTCGGCGCCTCGTGGCGCGGCCACTACGACCGGCTGCACCTGCACACCACCCGGCGGCTCTCGGCGCTGCCCGGGCTCCCCATGCCGCGCCGGTTCGGCCGCTGGGTCGCGCGCGACGACGTGCTGCGCTACCTGGACAAGTACGCCGAGTACCACGACCTCGAGGTCGTCACCGGCGTCGAGGTCACCCGCGTCGACCGCGCCGCCGACGGGTCCGGCTGGGTGCTGCGGGCCACCGGCGGCCGGGAGCTGCGCTCGGCGGCCGTCGTCGTCGCCACCGGGTACAACCACACCCCGCGGCTGCCGGACTGGCCCGGCGCCGCGTCGTACACGGGCACGCTGCTGCACGCGGGCGAGTACCGCGACCCCGCGCCGTACACCGGGCAGGACGTGCTCGTCGTCGGCGTCGGCAACACGGGCGCCGAGATCGCCGTCGACCTCGCCGAGGGCGGCGCCGCCCGCGTCCGGCTCGCCGTGCGCACCGCCCCGCACCTCGTGCGCCGCTCCACGTTCGGCTGGCCCGCGCAGCGCACCGGCATCCTGTGCCGCCGCCTCCCGGTCCGCCTCGTCGACCGGCTGGCCGTGCCGCTGGCCCGGATCAGCGTCCCGGACCTGGCGGACAAGGGGCTGCCGCGGCCCGACACGGGGCTGTACGCGCGGGCCCGCGCCGGGTCGATCCCGGTCCAGGACGTGGGCCTGATCGACGCGGTGCGCACGGACGCGGTCGAGCCGGTCGCCGCGGTCGCCTCCTTCGACGGCGACGCGGTCGTGCTCGCCGACGGCGCCCGGATCACGCCGGACGCGGTCGTCGCGGCGACCGGGTACCGGCAGGGTCTGGAGCCGCTCGTCGGCCATCTCGACGTCCTCGACCCGGACACCGGCCGGCCGCGCGCCCGTGGCGCCCACACCGTGCCGGGGGCGCCCGGCCTGTACTTCCAGGGGTACACCAACCCCATCAGCGGCATGTTCCGCGAGATGGCCCTGGACGCCGAGCGCATCGCCAAGTCCCTGGCCAGGGGCCGCTGATCCCGGGCCGGCGCACGAGGTGCCGACGGCCCGCGGAGTGGGCAGGAATTCCCCTGCGGCCCCCAGGACCGCACATCCGTACCAGGCTTTGCCTGCAGCCCTGTTCCTGACGCAGCGTCAGTTCAGTAATCTGACTGTGCGTCAGTTATCTCTCAGCGGCCGCGCACCACCGGCCAACCTCACAGGAGCGGGCGGACGATGCTTGGATCGACATACGGCACCCTGACCACCGACTCCCGCCGGGCCCGCGTGATCGCCTGCGGGGAACAGCCCGGCCCCGCCGTCCACGGCACGGCCGGAGCCGACGACCGCGACGTCAGCGGGCGGCCGCTCAGCGCCGACGTGCCCGACCTGGACCGCTTCTTCCGGCCCGAGTCCGTGGCCGTCGTCGGCGCCTCGGACGCGGAGGGCCGGCCCAACACCGGCATCACCCGCCAGCTCATGAGCTGGGCGGAGCGGGTCGGCGCGCGCATCCACCCGGTGCACCCGACCCGCACGACGGTGTTCGGGCTGCCGTGCTCCCGCACCGTCGCCGAGCTGCCCGAGGACGTCGACCTCGCGGTGCTGCTCGTCGCGGACCCGATCCCGGTCGTCGAGCAACTCGCGGACACCAAGGTGAAGTTCGCCGTCGCGTTCGCCTCCGGGTTCGCCGAGACCGGCGAGGCGGGCGCGGACGCGCAGCAGCGGCTGGCCGAGGCCGTGGACCGCTCGGGGCTGCGCCTGCTCGGCCCGAACACCAACCTCAACGCCTTCGAGCGGTTCCGCGACGACCTCGACGGCCCGGCCATCGCCCTCATCACCCAGTCCGGGCACCAGGGCCGCCCCGTCTTCACCCTCCAGGAGCTGGGCATCCGGCTCTCGCACTGGGCCCCGACCGGCAACGAGGCCGACCTCGAGACCGCCGACTTCATCTCCTACTTCGCCGAACGCCCCGAGGTCGGCGCCATCGCCGCCTACGTGGAAGGGCTCAAGGACGGCCGGTCGTTCCTGCTCGCCGCGGACCGGGCCGCACGCGCCGGGGTGCCGGTCGTCGCCGTGAAGGTGGGCCGCACCGAGACGGGCGCCCGCACCGCCGCCTCGCACACCGGCAAGCTGACCGGCGCGGACACCGTGGTGGACGCCGCGATGCGGCAGTTCGGCGTCATCCGGGTCGACGGACTCGACGAACTCCAGGACACCGCCGCCCTGCTGGCCCGCGCCAGGCCGCCGCGGGCCGACGGCGTCGTCGTCTACTCGATCTCCGGCGGCACCGGCGCGCACTTCTCCGACCTCGCGACGGCCGGCGGGCTCGACCTGCCGGTGCTGTCCGAGGCCAGGCAGACCGAACTGCACCAGTGGATACCGGAGTACCTGAACGTCTCGAACCCCGTCGACAACGGCGGCCACCCGGTCGGCGACTGGCGGGGCCGCAAGATCATCGACGCGATCCTCGCCGACCCGTCCGTGGGTGTCCTGATCTGCCCGATCACCGGCCCGTTCCCGCCGATGAGCGACAAGCTCGCGCAGGACCTGGTGGACGCCGCCGAGCAGACCGACAAGCTCGTGTGCGTCGTGTGGGGCTCCCCCCTCGGCACCGAGGAGGCGTACCGCACGACGCTGCTCGGCTCCTCACGGGTGGCGACCTTCCGCACGTTCGCGAACTGCGTCACCGCCGTCCGCGCCCACCTGGAGCACCACCGCTTCACCGCCTCCTACCGGTCGCCGTTCGAGGAGGCGCCCCGCACCCCCTCGCCGTCCTTCCGCAAGGCGCAGGCGCTGATGCGGCCCGGCAAGCAGCTGAGCGAGCACGCGGCCAAGCAGCTGCTGCGCGCCTACGGCATCCGGGTGCCGCGCGAGCAGCTCGTGACGAGCGCGGCGGCGGCCGTGCGGGCCGCCTCCCAGGTCGGCTACCCCGTCGTCATGAAGGCGTCGGCGCCGCAGCTCGCCCACAAGTCCGAGCTCGGCCTGGTGAAGGTCGGGCTGACCTCGGCCAGCCAGGTCCGCGACGCCTACCGCGACCTGACCGACATCGCCCGCTACGAGGGCATCGACCTGGACGGTGTCCTGGTGTGCCAGATGGTCGAGCGCGGCATCGAGATGGTCGTCGGGGTCACGCACGACGACCTGTTCGGCCCGACCGTGACGGTGGGCCTGGGCGGGGTGCTCGTGGAGGTGCTGAAGGACACCGCGGTCCGGGTGCCGCCGTTCGGCGAGGACCAGGCGCGGGCCCTGCTCGGCGAACTGCGCGGCCACGCCCTGCTCGACGGGGTGCGCGGGGCGCCGCCCGCCGATGTCGACGCCCTCGTCGAGGTGATCCTGCGCGTGCAGCGCATGGCCCTCGAACTCCACGGCGACCTCGCGGAACTGGACGTCAACCCGCTGATGGTGCTGCCGCGCGGACAGGGCGCCGTGGCCCTGGACGCCCTCGCCGTGTGCCGCTGACGCCATCGGCCCCGCACCGCCGCCACCCGCCGCCGACTCACCGAGGGATGCCGCAGACGATGACCCGACCCGTGACCGAGACCGTGCTGCACCGCGCCGAGCACGGCGTCTGCTGGATCACCCTCGACCGGCCCGAGGCGATGAACGCCGTCACGTGGGACCAGCGCGAGCGCGTGATCGCCCTGCTCGCCGACGCCTCCGCCGACCCGGACGTGCGGGCCGTCGTCCTCACCGCCACCGGCCGGGGCTTCTGCGCGGGCGCCGACCTGCGGGGCGGCCCGGCCGAGACCCGGGAACGGGTGAGCGGGGACATCGCCCGGACCATCCGGCGCGGCGCGCAGCGGCTCATCGCCGCCGTCCTGGACTGCGAGAAGCCGGTGATCGCGGCGGTGAACGGCACGGCGGCCGGCATCGGCGCCCATCTCGCGCTCGCCTGCGACCTGGTGCTCGCCGCCGAGTCGGCCCGGTTCGTCGAGGTGTTCGCGCGGCGCGGCCTGGTGCCGGACGGGGGCGGCGCCTATCTGCTGCCGCGCCTGGTCGGCCCGCAGCGCGCCAAGGAGCTGATGTTCTTCGGCGACGCGCTGCCGGCGGCGGACGCGGAGCGGCTCGGCCTGGTCAACCGGGTCGTGCCGGACGCCTCGCTCGCCAAGGAGGCGCGGGCCTGGGCCGAGCGGCTCGCGTCCGGCCCGACCCGCGCGCTCGCGCTGACCAAGCAGCTGGTGAACGCGTCGCTGGAGAGCGACCGGGCGACGGCGTTCGCCGCGGAGGCGGTGGCACAGGAGCTGAACATGGGGACCCGGGACGCGCAGGAGGGCGTCGCCGCGTTCGTGGAGCGCCGCACGGCGACGTACGAGGGCCGGTGAGGCGGGGAGGGCCCGTCCGGCGCCCCGCCCCGGTGTTGTCACATCCCTTCCTATCTGACGGCCCGTCAGGTCTACTGGGACCATGATGGGACACGCAGGGATGGCGGCCACCGTCGTCCGGTACCTCAGGTCGGTCGGCGCCCCGACGGCGGCGGCGCCCGTCGAGCCGCTGCCCCGCCCCGACCTGCGGGCGGTGCGCGACGACGAACGGGCGCCGGTGGATCCCGCCGAGTTCCGCCGGGTGCTCGGCACGTTCGCGTCCGGGGTCACGGTCGTCACGGCGCCCGGCGAGGAGCCCGCCGGGTTCGCCTGCCAGTCCTTCGCGTCCCTGTCCCTGGACCCGCCGCTCGTCGCCTTCATGGTGGCGCGTACGTCGACGACGTGGCCGCGGATCGCTCGCGCGGGCGTGTTCTGCGTCAACGTCCTGGCGGCGGACCAGGGCGAGCTGTGCCGGGGTTTCGCGGTGAGCGGGGCGGACAAGTTCGCGGGGGTCGCGTACGACGCGGCGCCGGTCTCCGGGTCCCCGCGGCTGGCCGGGGCGGCGGCGTGGGTGGACTGCGTGATCCATGCGGTGCACACGGGGGGCGATCACCTGATCGTCGTGGGGCGCGTGCGGGCGCTCGGTACGGATCAGGGCGCGGCGGGGCCGCTCCTGTTCCACCGGGGCCGCTTCGCGACCCTGCCCGGCTAGCCACCTGCCCTCGACCGCCCGTCGCCGGGTGCGGGCCGGTGGGGCTTCTCGCGCCCCGCGGCGAAGCCGCTGATGGATGCAGCCCCGCGCCCCTGGAAGGCTCCGCCTTCCTCGGGGAAATGCGGCGCGCAGCGCCTGCATTTCAGGGGCGCGGGGAACTGCGCGACCAGCCCCCACCGGAGGGAAAGCCGAAGACCAGGGTCAGGCGGCAGCACCTCGTCGCGTCACCAGGGACATCAGCGCGGCCACCGCGCACAGCGCCCCCGCCGCGTACCAGACCACGTCGTACGACCCGAACACGTCCCGCGCCACACCCCCGAGGAACGCCACGACCGCCGCCCCCACCTGGTGGGACGCCAGCACCCAGCCGAACACGATCGCCGAGTCCTCCCCGTAGTGCTCGCGGCACAGCGCCATCGTGGGCGGCACGGTGGCGACCCAGTCGAGCCCGTAGAAGACGATGAAGAAGAGCATCGGCGGGTGCACGCTCGGCGCGAGCAGCATCGGCAGGAACAGCAGCGAGACGCCGCGCAGCGCGTAGTACACGGCCAGCAGCCGGCGCGCCTCGAAGCGGTCCGTGAACCAGCCGGAGGCGATCGTGCCGACGACGTCGAAGACCCCGATGACGGCGAGCAGCGACGCCGCGGCCGTGACCGGCATGTGGTGGTCGTGGGCGGCCGGCACGAAGTGTGTCTTGACGAGCCCGTTGGTCGAGGCGCCGCAGATCGCGAACGCCCCGGCGAGCAGCCAGAACGGCCCGGTGCGGGCGGCCCGCGCGAGCACCCCCACGGCCCGCCGCGCGGCGCCGGTGACGGGCGCCGGCTTGGGCACGAACGCCGGTGCCCCGTACGGCTTCACGCCCACGTCCGCGGGGTGGTCGCGCAGCAGCAGCCACACGAACGGCACGACGGCGAGCGCCGCGAGCGCGACCGTGACGGCGGCGGGCCGCCAGTCGTGCCGCGAGACGATCCAGGACAGGAGCGGCAGGAAGACCAGCTGCCCGGAGGCGCCGGCCGCGGTCAGGATGCCGGTGACGAGGCCGCGACGGGCGACGAACCAGCGGTTGGTGACCGTCGCGGCGAAGGCGAGCGCCATCGAGCCGCTGCCGAGCCCGACGAGCACGCCCCAGCACAGAACGAGCTGCCAGGCGGCGGTCATCCACACGGTGAGCAGCGAGCCGACCGCGATCACGGTGAGCGCCACGGCCACGACCCGGCGGATGCCGAACCGGTCCATGAGCGCGGCGGCGAACGGTGCGGTGATCCCGTACAGCGCGAGGTTCACGGACACCGCGAAGCCGATGGTGCCGCGGGACCAGCCGAACTCGTCGTGGAGCGGCTCGATGAGCAGCCCCGGCAGGGAGGCGAAGGCGGCGGCGCCGATGATCGTCACGAACGTGACCGCGGCCACGGCCCAGGCCCAGAAGGGGGAGCTGCCGCCGCCGGACGCGGCCCTGCCCGGGGCCGCGGAATTCTGCGTAGTCGTCGTCACACGGGAGAGCCTGCTCGACCGCGGGCCACCGGACGAGTGGCCCGGACGACATCCTTCGCTAGGATCGGGCCATGAGCACCGACCGGCACCGCGTCGCCGTCCTCGCCCTGGACGGGGTCATCCCCTTCGAGCTGGGCATTCCGCAGCGCATCTTCGGCCGCGCCCGCACCCCGGCGGGCGAGCCGCTGTACGAGGTGCTGACCTGCGCCGTGCGGGCGGCGGGCCCGGTGCGGACGGACGCCGACTTCGCGATCCTGGTCGAGCACGGCCCCGAGGCGCTGGCCACGGCGGACACCGTGATCGTGCCGGCCTCGTACGAGCTGGGGCCCGTGTTCGAGGAGGGCCGGCTGACGCCCGGGCTCGCCGCCGCCCTCGCCCGCGTGCGGCCCGGCACGCGCATGGTCTCCATCTGCACCGGGAGCTGGGTCCTCGCCGCCGCGGGGCTGCTCGACGGGCGCCCGGCGACGACGCACTGGGCGGACGCCGACGCGTTCCAGGCGATGTTCCCCGCGGTCCGGGTGGACCCCGACGTCCTGTTCGTCGACGACGGTGACGTGCTGACCTCGGCCGGCGTCGCCGCGGGGATCGACCTGTGTCTGCACATCGTGCGCGGCGATCACGGCGCGGGCGTGGCCAACGACGTGGCGCGGCGCACCGTCGTGCCCCCGCACCGCGACGGCGGCCAGGCCCAGTACGTGCACCGCCCGGTCCCCGAGCCCGGCCTCGCCTCCACGACCGGGGCCCGCGCCTGGGCACTGGCGCGGCTGCACGAGCCCATCCAGCTGCGGGACATGGCGGAGCAGGAGTCCATGTCGGTGCGCACGTTCACCCGGCGGTTCCGCGAGGAGGTCGGGGTCAGCCCGGGCCAGTGGCTGACCGGGCAGCGCGTCGAGCACGCCCGGCATCTCCTGGAGGCGTCGGACCTGCCGATGGACCAGGTGGCCCGCGCGTCCGGCTTCGGCACGGCGCAGTCGATGCGCCAGCACGTCCAGGCCGCGCTGGGTCTCACCCCGACCGCGTACCGCCGCACCTTCCACAGCTAGGGCCTGTTTCGCACGTGCCGAACCGGCGGCACGGTCACTTCCTGGAGCGGTAGTCCCCGATGTTCGGCATCGTGTTGTGCTGCGCCAGCGCGTTGTACTGGTACTTGTTGCGGGCCGCCTCGACGCGGCTGTCCTGCTCGATGCGCAGGCCCTCCGCGCTCTCGGTCGTGCTGCGGCGCCGTGCGACCTTCCAGCACAGCAGGGCCGCGAACAGCCCCAGCACTCCCAGCAGAACCCCGACCGCCGCCATGCGCACCCCCGTCGCCCGGGGCGGACACGGCCCGCCCCACCGTCCTTTCACGATAATCGAACGGTTCCGTGCAGGGTAGGCGGCGGGGGCGCCGTGCGGTGCGGTGCCGCTGCTCAGAAGGTGAGCACACCGCGGGCCACGCGGCCCGCCTCCGCGTCCTCGACGGCCTTGCCGAAGTCCTCGACCGGGTAGGTGCGGGTCACCAACTCGTCCAGCAGGAGCCGCCCTTGGGCGTACAGGTCGGCGTAGAGCCGGATGTCGCGCTGGGGGCGCGAGGAGCCGTAGCGGCAGCCGAGGATCGACTTGTCCAGGAACAGCTGGGCCGGCACGAAGGAGGCCTCCGCGTCCGCGGCGGGCATGCCGAGCAGGACCGCCTGCCCGTGCCGGTCGAGGAGGTCGATCGCGGCCCGGACCAGCTCGGTGCGGCCCACGCACTCGAAGACGTGCCCCGCGCCGTCGGGCAGCGCCTCGCGCACCGCCGCGACATCGGTGAGGAACGTGGTGGCGCCGAACTGCCGGGCCGCCTCCTCCTTGGCGGGGTTGGCGTCCACCGCGACGATCGTCGAGGCGCCCGCGATCCGGGCGCCCTGGAGGACGTTGAGGCCGACGCCGCCGGTGCCGATCACGACGACGGAGTCACCGACGGCGACGCGGGCGCGGTTGAGCACGGCGCCGACGCCGGTGAGGACGCCGCAGCCGATGAGCGCGGCCGACGTCAGCGGGAGCTCCGCCGGGATCTTCACCGCCTGGACGGCCTTGACGACGGTCCGCTCGGCGAACGCCGAGTTCGACGCGAACTGGAACAGCTCCTTGCCGCCCCGGGAGAACGGCCGCCCCGGCATCCCGATCGCCTTGCGGCACATCGTCGGCCGGCCCCGGTCGCACTCGGCGCAGGCCCCGCAGTTCGCGAGCGTGGACAGGGACACGTGGTCACCGGCCGCCACATGGGTCACTCCCGCCCCGACCGCCTCCACCACTCCGGCACCCTCGTGCCCGAGAACGACGGGCCGCGGGAACGGGATCGTCCCGTCGATCACCGACAGGTCGCTGTGGCACAGCCCGGCCGCGGCGACCGCGACGAGCACCTCCCCCGGCCCCGGGTCACGCACCTCCAGGTCGTCGGCCACCACGACCTGCTCACCGTCGAACACCACACCCCGCATGACGCCTCCCTGTGCTTGCCGGGGCCTTGCGGCCCTATCCGCGACCGGTTCGTTCTCTGGGCAGACCGAGCACCCGCTCGGCGATGATGGTGCGCTGGATCTCGTCCGAGCCGCCGTAGATCGTGTCGGCCCGGCTGAACAGGAACAGCCGTTGCTGCGCGTCGAGTTCGTAGGGCGCGTCGGGCGACCAGTCGGCCGGTCCGACCGCCGCCGCGGCTCCGCGCACCCGCAGCGCCAGCTCCCCGAGCCGCTGGTGCCAGCCGCCCCACAGGAGCTTGGCGACGCTGGGCGCACCCGCCGCCGCGGCCTCGCGCGGGTCGCCACCGAGCGTGCGCAGCGCGTGCCAGCGCATCGTGCGCAGCTCGGCCCACAGCCGCACGAGCCGCTCGGCGGTCACCGGGTCGTCCGCGGCGCCGGACGCGACCGCGGCCCGGGTCACCTCGCGCAGCTCCTCGGCGAAGCCGATCTGCTGGGCCAGCGTGGACACGCCCCGCTCGAAGCCGAGCAGGCCCATCGCGACCTGCCAGCCGCCGCCCTCCGTTCCCACGAGGTCCTCGGCGACGGCCCCGTCGAAGAAGACCTCGTTGAACTCGCTGGTGCCGGTCAGCTGCCGGATGGGCCGCACGTCGATCCGGCCCGGCTGGTCCATCGGCACGAGCAGGAACGACAGCCCGTGGTGGCGGCGCGAGCCCGCCTCGGTGCGGGCGAGGACGAAGCACCGGTCGGCCTCGTGCGCGAGCGAGGTCCACACCTTCTGCCCGGTGACGCGCCAGCGCCCGTCGGCGTCGCGCACCGCGGAGGTGCGCAGCGAGGCCAGGTCGGAGCCGGCGCCCGGCTCGCTGTAACCCTGGCACCACAGCTCCTCGCCGCGCGCGATCGGCGGCAGGTAGCGCCGCCGCTGCTCCTCGGTCCCGTACGCGAGGAGGGTGGGGGCCAGCAGGTTCTCGCCGATGTGGCCGTAGCGGCCCGGCGCGCGGGCCCGCGCGTACTCCTCCGCCCACACGACCTGCCGGGTCAGGGTCGCGGTCCGGTTGCCGTAGCCGTCCGCGTCCCAGCCGAGGCCGATCCAGCCGCCCTCGCCCAGCTCCCGTTCCCAGGCGCGCCGTGCGGCGCCGCCCTCGTGCTCGCTGCCCGGGCCGCCGCGCCCCAGGGCGCCCGCGAACCGGCCGTCGAGGTGCTCCGCGAGCCATGCCCGCGCCTCCTGCCGGAAGCCCTCGTCCCCGTCCCCGAACCCGAACTCCACGCCGTCACCGCCTTCCTGTGCGGACCGCCGGTTCCCGTACGCCTACTGGTTGGGCCGTTCCCGGGCCGCCGCCGCCCGCGCCATCTCCTCCAGCCGCGCGAGCATCGGCATCGGGTCGGTGCCCACGGTGCCGGGCAGGAAGTCGGCGATCCGCTCCGGCGTCCAGGGCCCGTCGGCGTACCCGGCGCGCAGCTCGCGGGGCTGCGCCCACACGGCGATCTTCGGTCCGGCGACGGTGTAGACCTGGCCGGTGATCTTCTCCTCGCGGGCCCGGTCGCTGAGCAGGTAGACGACGAGGGCGGCCACGTCCTCCGGTTCGCCGATCTCCTTCAGCTCCATGGGCACGTTGGCCGACATACGGGTGCGGGCGACGGGCGCGACGGCGTTGGCGGTGACCCCGTACTTGTGGAGGCCGAGCGCGGCGCTGCGCACCAGGGAGATGATCCCGCCCTTGGCCGCGCTGTAGTTGGCCTGGGCCACGGAGCCCTGGTGGTTGCCGCTGGTGAAGCCGACGAGCGTGCCGGTGCCCTGCTTGCGCATGACGGCCGACGCGGCGCGGAAGACGGTGAAGGTGCCCTTGAGGTGGGTGGCGACGACGGGGTCCCACTCCTCCTCGCTCATGTTGAACAGCATCCGCTCGCGCAGGATCCCGGCCACGCACACGACCCCGTCGAGCCGTCCGTACTCGGCGAGCGCGACGTCCACGATCCGCTGCCCGCCGGCCATCGTGGACACGTCGTCCGCGACGGCGACGGCGGCGCCGCCGGCCGCCTCGATCTCCTTGACCACGCCGAGTGCCACCTCGGAGGTGGGCTCGCCGCCCTCGACGGACACCCCGTAGTCGTTGACGACGACCTGCGCGCCCTGTGCGGCGCAGGCGAGCGCGACCGCCCGCCCGATGCCCCTGCCCGCCCCCGTCACGGCGACGACCTTGCCTGCCAAGAAGTTCCCCACGCCCGGCCCCTTCCCGCGGTTTCTGACGACCCGTTAGATTTCTCTCGGGTTCGGATTCTACGACCCGTCAGATACCGGAACACAAGACCCGGGAGGACCCGATGCCCCTGCCCGCCGAGTTCCACGAGATCGCCAAGCGCGTGAACAACTGGGGGCGTTGGGGTGCGTCCGACGAGATCGGCACCCTGAACCTGGTCACCGACGAGGCCGTCCGCGCGGCCGCCGCCGAGGTCCGCACGGGGCGCCGGGTGGCGCTCGCGCTGCCGCTCAAGGAGGACGGCGTGCAGTCGGGGCTCATCCCGGGCCGTATCAACCCGTTCCACACCATGGTGCAGATCAACCAGGAGATCTTCGGCCCCGGCACCGTCGCCACCAGCGACGACGCGGTGACGATGGGGCTGCAGGCGGCCACCCACTGGGACGCGCTCACGCACGTCTCGCACTCGGGCCGGCTCTACAACGGGCGGCCCGCGGACACCGTCACGGCGCACGGCGGCGCCGAGTACAGCGGCATCGGCACGGTCCCGTACGTCGTCGCGCGCGGGGTGCTGCTCGACGTGGCGGCGGCGAAGGGGCTCGACCGGCTGCCCGGGGACCACGCGGTCACGCCCCAGGACCTCGACGAGGCCGCGGAGTTCGGCCGGGTGACGGTCCGGCCCGGCGACGTCGTCCTGGTCCGCACCGGGCAGGTCCAGGTGTACCTGGCGGGCGACAAGCACGGCTACGGGTACCCGTCACCGGGGCTCTCCGTCCGTACCCCGGAGTGGTTCCACGCCCGTGACGTCGCGGCGGTCGCCAACGACACCCTGACGTTCGAGATCTTCCCGCCGGAGATCGAGGACCTCTGGCTCCCCGTCCATGCGCTCGACCTCGTCGAGATGGGCATGCTCCAGGGCCAGAACTGGAACCTGGAGTCCCTGTCCACAACCTGTGGAGAACTTTCCCGCCACTCGTTCCTGCTCTCGGCCATGCCGGAGCCCTTCCAAGGAGCGACGGGCACCCCGGTGGCCCCGGTGGCAGTCTTCTAGCCCCTGCGTACGGCCCCGGTGCGGGTTCGGTGGGGGCTGGTCGCGCAGTTCCCCGCGCCCCTGA
>NZ_WWIA01001137.1 GCF_009870065.1 Streptomyces sp. SID5785
GGGCCGTCCTGGCCGCGGACCGCCGCGCGAGCCGCCGCCGGGCCGCCGCCGGGGGCGACCTGGGCATGGGCCTCGGGGCCGGGCACGTACGCCATCGTGGGCGCGGGGCCCTGGCCGGCCGCGGTGAACATGCCCCCGCGCTCGATGCGGTCCAGCCGGGCCATCACGGAGCGCTCGTCCCCGTACGCCGCGGGCAGCAGGACGCGGGCGCAGATCAGCTCGAGCTGGAGGCGCGGCGCGTTGGCCCCGCGCATCTCGGTCAGGCCCTCGTTGACCAGGTCGGCGGCGCGGCTCAGCTCGGCGGCGCCGAAGGTGCTCGCCTGCGCCTGCATCCGCTCGACGACGTCGGCCGGGGCGTCGATCAGCCCCTTCTCCGCGGCATCCGGGACGGCGGCCAGGATGACGAGGTCACGCAGCCGCTCCAGCAGGTCCGTGACGAACCGGCGCGGGTCGTTCCCCCCCTCGATGACGTGCTCCACCACCTCGAAGGCGGCCGCGCCGTCACCCGTGGCGAACGCCTCGACCACCGAGTCGAGCAGCGACCCGTCCGTATAACCGAGCAGCCCCGTCGCCATGGCATACGTCACACCGTCGTCGGCGGCGCCGGCGAGGAGCTGGTCCATGACGGACATCGAGTCACGCACGGAGCCCGCGCCCGCGCGCACGACGAGTGGCAGCACCCCGTCCTCGACGGGGATGTCCTCCTTGCCGCAGACCTCGCCCAGGTAGTCGCGCAGCGTGCCGGGCGGGACGAGCCGGAAGGGATAGTGGTGCGTCCGCGACCGGATCGTCCCGATGACCTTCTCGGGCTCCGTCGTCGCGAAGATGAACTTGAGGTGCTCCGGGGGCTCCTCGACGACCTTCAGCAGGGCGTTGAACCCCGCCGAGGTGACCATGTGGGCCTCGTCGATGATGTAGATCTTGTACCGGCTGGACGCGGGCCCGAAGAATGCCTTCTCGCGCAGGTCACGGGCGTCGTCCACACCTCCGTGGGAGGCGGCGTCGATCTCGATGACGTCGATCGATCCCGGCCCGTTCCGCGCGAGGTCCTGGCAGCTCTGGCACTCGCCGCACGGCGTGGGCGTGGGCCCCTGCGCACAGTTCAGACACCGGGCCAGGATGCGGGCGCTGGTCGTCTTGCCACAGCCGCGCGGACCACTGAACAGGTACGCGTGATTGACCCGGTTGTTCCGCAACGCCTGCTGCAACGGATCAGTGACATGCTCCTGTCCGATGACCTCGGCGAACGACTCCGGGCGATAACGGCGGTACAGCGCGAGAGACGACACGTCTACGAGGTTATAGGCGTCCACTGACAACCCGGCCCCGGCGGCCTCCGCACCCGGAAACGCAAACGCCCCCCACGCACCCGCCAGAGCCGACCTACCCTTGCTGCCTTCCGGCCCTGGGGGAGTTCAGTCAGATAGCGCCGCGTGGGGAGCTTGCGGACAGAGTACACGCTCAGAGGGGCCACGAACGAGTTCGCGAGCACTCCCTCCGGTCATGTAATGTCTCCAGCGGAGGATTCGCCTAGAGGCCTAGGGCGCACGCTTGGAAAGCGTGTTGGGGGCAACCCCTCACGAGTTCGAATCTCGTATCCTCCGCAGGCAGAAGGCCCGGACCGAGCGATCGGTCCGGGCCTTCGTCGTTGTCCGTCTCAGGTCCCGTCCGTCGTCTCCGTCGTCTCCGTCTCGCGTTGCGCTTCAAGAGCGCTCCGGCCGGCGGACGAGTACCGGGCGGAGTGTGTCGAGGACCGTGGCGTCGTCGACCGTGGACGGTACCGGCTCGTCGTGGCCGTCGGCGATGCCGCGCATGGTGCGGCGCAGGATCTTGCCGGAGCGGGTCTTCGGGAGGGCGGGGACGACCGCGACGTCGCGGAGGGCGGCGACGGCGCCGATCCGGTCCCGGACGAGCTGGACGAGCTCGGCCTCGATCGTGGCGTCGGCGCGCTCGACGCCCGCCTTGAGGACGACGAGGCCGCGCGGCACCTGGCCCTTGAGCGCGTCGGCGACGCCGATGACCGCGCACTCGGCGACGTCCGGGTGGGAGGCGAGCACCTCCTCCATGCCGCCCGTGGACAGCCGGTGGCCCGCGACGTTGATGACGTCGTCGGTGCGGCCCATGACGAAGACGTAGCCGTCCTCGTCGATGTGGCCGCCGTCGCCGGTCAGGTAGTAGCCGTCGTACGCGGAGAGGTACGAGGCGACAAAGCGGTCGTCGTCCTGCCACAGGGTGGTCAGGGCGCCCGGTGGCATCGGGAGTCTCACGACGAGGGCGCCGTCCTCGCCGGGGGCGGCGGGTCGGCCGGACGCGTCGAGGACGCGGACGTCCCAGCCGGGCAGCGCGCGGGTCGGGGAGCCGGGGCGTACGGGGGCGAGTTCGAGGCCGGCGGGGTTGGCGACGACGGGCCAGCCGGTCTCGGTCTGCCACCAGTTGTCGAGCACGGGGATGCCGAGGAGGTCGCTCGCCCAGCGGTGGGTCTCGGGGTCGAGTCGTTCGCCCGCCAGGAACAGGTACGTGAGGCGGCTCAGGTCGAAGGGGCGGGACAGCTCTCCTCGCGGGTCCGCCTTCTTGATCGCGCGGAACGCGGTCGGGGCGGTGAACAGCGTCTTCACGCCGTGCTCGGCGGCGACCCGCCAGAACTGGCCGGCGTCGGGGGTGCCGACCGGCTTGCCCTCGTAGAGGACCGTGGTGGCACCGGCGAGCAGCGGGCCGTAGACGATGTACGAGTGGCCGACGACCCAGCCGACGTCGGACGCCGTGAACATCACCTCGCTGGGGCCGACGTCGTAGACGGCCTCCATGGACCAGCGCAGGGCGACCGCGTAGCCGCCGCTGTCGCGGACGACTCCCTTGGGCCTGCCGGTGGTGCCCGAGGTGTGCAGGACGTAGAGCGGGTCGGTGGCGGCGACCGGGACGCAGGCGGCGGGCTCCGCGTCGCGCACGGCGTCCGTCCAGGAGACGTCGCGCGGGCCCAGTTCGCCTTCGTACTGCGGGCGTTGCAGGACGACGCACGCCCGCGGGCGGTGCGTGGCCAGTTCGACGGCCTCGTCGAGCAGCGGCTTGTACCGGACGACGCGGGTGCCCTCGATGCCGCAGGAGGCCGAGACGACGACCTTGGGGCGGGCGTCGTCGATGCGCACGGCCAGTTCGTTCGCCGCGAAGCCGCCGAAGACGACGGCGTGCACGGCGCCGATGCGCGCGCAGGCGAGCATCGCGACGGCGGCCTCCGGCACCATCGGCATGTAGACGACGACACGGTCGCCGCGGCCGACGCCGAGTCCGGTGAGCACGCCCGCGAACCGGGCGACCTCGTCACGCAGTTCGGCGTACGTGAGGGTGCGGCGCGTGGCGGTGACCGGGGAGTCGTGGATCAGGGCGGGCAGATGGCCGCGGCCCGCGTCGACGTGGCGGTCGACGGCGTTGTGGCAGACGTTGAGCACGCCGTCCGGGAACCAGCGGTAGAAGGGCGCGCGGTCCGCGTCGAGCGCCCGTGTCGGTGCGGTGTCCCAGTCGATCGCGCCGGCGGCCGTGAGCCAGAAGCTCTCGGGGTCCTCGCTGCTCGCGCGGAACACTTCTTCGTACGACGTCATCGTGCGCACCTCTGTCCGGTCGCTCCCGCTCACCGTCTCGACGGGAACACGATCAGGTCAGGCCGTCACCGCCGTCAACAGCACGGCGGCGTCCGTCAGCGCCGTGAGCCCGTGGCGCTCCTGCGGGATCGCGTGGAGCTCGCCCTCGCCGAGCGTGACGTCTCCGGAGACGGCGGTGAGGCGGACCCGGCCGCGCAGGACGTGGAGGGTGGCCGCGGCGGGGGCGTTGTGCTCCTCCAGAGCGTTGCCCTCGGCCAGCGCGATGACGCTGATCCGCAGCGGGTCCTCGCGGATCAGGAGCTCGGCGCTGCGCCCGTGGGCGGCGGCGCGGGCCGCGGCGAGGTGGTCGTCGGCGAGGGCGGCGAGGTCGTACGTGGTGGTCATGGGGTCAGCGTCCCGCCTCGCGGCGCCGGGCGCGATGCGTGTCACCCGATCGGGCCCGGGGTCCGGCAGCTGCGGTCGACGGTGTCGGCGAAGGCGCGGGCCGTGGGGGACAGCGCGGACCAGCGGCGGACGGCCCAGCCGACCTGGAGCGGCGGCAGACAGGGCACGGGGACGAGCGTGAGGCCGGGGTGGCCGGGGCCGCGCAGTCCGGGCAGGTCGGGGACGACGGCGTGGCCGAGGCCGAGTTCGGCGAGGTGGGCGGCGGTGTCCCAGTCGGCGATGCCGGTGCCGGTCGCGGTGGAGTGGGTGATGCCGAGCTCGGCGAAGCGGTCGTCGAGGTGGCCTCGGGAGGTGGAGTGCTCGGGCGGCAGGATGAGCTGGGCGCCGGCGGTCAGGTCGGCGGGCGAGGCGGTGGCCGCGGCGGCGAGCGGGTCGTCGGAGCGGACGGCGAGCACCCAGGGAAGTTCGACGACGGGGCGCAGTTCGATGCCGCGCGCGGGGGCGCCCATGGTGATCCAGGCGAGGTCGAGGTCGTGTGCGGCGAGCGCCTCGAAGCTGGCGCGGCTGGAGCTGACGGTCTGGAACTCCAGGCTGACCTGGGGGTGTGTGCGCCGGAACTCGACGATGGCCTCGGCCATGAAGTGCCGCACGGAGGTGGCGCCGGTGGCGACGCGGACCGAGCCGCTCTCGCCGCGGGCCAGGTCGCCGAGGCGGCGCAGGGCCTGGTCGAGCGCGCCGATGCCGTCGGCCGCGGCGGCGTGCAGGACGCGGCCCGCGGGGGTGGGGACGACGCCGCGCGCGTGGCGTTCGAGGAGGCCGATGCCGACCTCCTTCTCGAGCCGTTTGACGTGCTGGCTCACCGCGGACTGGGTGCAGGACAGGTCGCGTGCCACGGCGCTGAGGCTGCCCGCCCGGCAGACGGCGACGAAGACACGGAGGTCGTCGAGGGTCACCGCGCTCAAGCTACAGCTTGGGTATGTGCAAGAAAACCCGAGGATTGACTTGGGTCGGGCAGCGGGCGGACGATCGGCGGCGGGACGGCCCAGGGCGGCAACCCGTCGTGGAGGTCGCGAACTTCCGGCGGGTGCCGACCCGTTCGGTACGACCGGGGCACCGGCAGGCACGGTCAGAAGACATAGGCATACACGGCCAGACACGGGCAGACACCGGCAGGCACCTCGGAGGAGCTGCGTGGACATCTGGGAAGCGGTGGCGATCACGGCCGCGGGGGTCGCCGCGGGCGGCATGAACGCGGTGGTCGGGTCCGGCACCCTGATCACCTTTCCGACACTGCTGGCCTTCGGGGTGCCGCCGGTGCTCGCGAACGTCTCCAACAACGTGGGCCTGGTGCCGGGCGTGCTCAGCGCCGCCTACGGCTACCGGCGTGAACTGCGCGGCCAGCGCGCCCGGTTGATCCGCTTCGGCGCCGCGTCGCTGATCGGCGGCCTGGCGGGGGCGCTGCTCCTGCTGACGCTGCCCGCGGCGGCGTTCCGCGCGATCGTCCCGGCGCTGATCCTGACGGCCTGTCTCCTGGTGCTGCTGCAACCGCGGCTCAACCGCTGGGTGGCCGGGCGCCGCGGCGAGGGCTCGCGCCAGGACGGTGGCGTGCCGATGTGGCTGGGCGTCCTCGGTACGGGCGTCTACGGCGGGTACTTCGGCGCGGCCCAGGGCGTGCTCCTGATGGGCATGTTCGGCGCGGTCCTGCGGGACGACATGCAGCGCCTGAACGCCGCGAAGAACGTCCTCGCGTCGCTGGTCAACGGCATCGCGGCGATCGTCTTCATCAGCGTCGCCGACGTCGACTGGGCGATCGCCGCGCTGATCGCCACGGGCTCGACGGCGGGCGGTCTGCTCGGGGCGCGGATCGGCCGCAGGCTGCCGCCGGCCGTGCTGCGCGGCGTGATCGTCACGGTCGGCGTGACGGCGTCGGTGTTCCTCGTGGCCCGCTCCTGACGGGAGCCCGGGGGGCTGGGCCGGGAGCCCGGCGCGGCCTACCGCGTGTAGAAGGCCAGCACGGCCCGCTTCTGCGGCAGGTGCACCTCGGGCAGGTCGACCTCCGGCAGGACGATCTCGCCGGCCGGCACGAAGCCGTTGCGTGCGAACAGGGCGACGGCCTTCGCGTTGGCCGCGTCCGGTTCGACGACGATCCGCCTGCGGCCCAGTCCGTCGAGCAGATACCCGGCGAGGACGCTCACCAGGGTCCCGGTGAATCCGGGCACGGCGCCCGCGGCGCCGCTCGGCGCCACCAGGAGGTGGGCCCCGATGTCGCCGTCCTGCACCGGGTAGCACTCGCTGACCCGGTCGGCCTCCGGCTCGTACGTCTGGAAGAGGGCGACCGGGGTGCCGTCCAGCCGGACGAGGTAGGCGTGGTGGGTGTCGAGCGTCGCCATGTGGGCGTAGACGCCGCGGACGTCGTCCCGCCCGAGGCCGGTCATGCCCCAGAACCGGGCCCGCTCCTCGCTCACCCAGCCGTGCAGGACGTCGATGTCGGTGCCGTCCGGGTCCAGCGGGGTGATCCGGAAGGTGCCGAAGCCCTCCACGTCCTGCGCGTACACGTCGGTCACGGGATGTCTCTCCTCGATGAGTGTGAGTCGGTCGAAGTCGGTGACGAGCGGCGCGAGTTCGCCGCGCAGCCACAGCGGCAGCTGGTCGCGGTGGTGGGGGTCGCCGGGCAGGCCGGACGCGCCGAACGGCACGGCCCAGCCGCTGTTCTCGCGGTCGGCGAGGTCCCACACGTACCGGGCGGCGGGCCCGCGCGCCGAGAGCTCGGTGACGCCGGGCACCCCGGACGTGGACAGCACGCAGTCGTGGTCGCCGTCGAGGCCGGGCCACGCGGCGTCCGGGTCGGGCAGCGCCTGCCAGGGGGCGAGCCGGTGCAGCGTGCCCCAGGTCGCGTCGGACGGCGCGGCGGCGACCTCCTCCAGGGCCGCCCGCACCGCCGCGCTCCGGTCGGCGTACGGGAGGGCGCCCCCGCTCAGCAGGTTCTCCAGGCCGAACGCGACCCGGGGCACGAGCGCCAGCCAGGGCCGGAACACCTCCGGGTACGCGGGCATCAGGCCGGTCAGCGGCGCGAACCGGTCGTGCGCGGCGATCCGGCGCACGACGGCGCCCCGGACCCGGGCGTACGCCGCGGCCCGCACACTGCCCGCGGACATGTGCCGGTCCCAGGCGAGCAGGGCGGTGCGCAGCGCGGCGGCTGCGGGGGAGAGCGCGTCGAGCTCGCCGACGAGCGTCAGGAGCGGCCCGGCCGAGGGCAGCAGGGTGTCGGTGTGCACGGCGCGCATCCCGTCGGCGTCCCAGCGGGCCCGGCCGGCGAGGAGTCCGGTGATCCGGCGGGCGCGGTGCGGCGGGGCGAACTCGACGCCGAGCGGGGCGGCCGGCCCGCGTTCGTTGGCCATGACGGCGATGCCGTCGACCTCGGCGCGCGGCAGCGGCGCCGTCCGGCCGCGCCAGGCGTACCGCTCCTCCCAGGCGGGCACGACGCGCAGCCTGTTCTCGGGGTCGCGGTCGGGGACGGTGCCCGCGACGCGGTGCAGCAGCCCGCCCGCGGTGTCGGCGGCGAGCACGACGTTGACCGGCTCGGCCCAGCGGTCGAAGGCCCGGTCGACGTCGGCGACGGTGCGGGCGCGCAGCAGGGCGGGCAGCGCGGCGAAGCCCAGGTCGGCGAAGACGCGGGCGGGCTGGCGCAGGCTGATGCCCTCGCCGGTGTCGGGGCCGCCGATGACGACGACGCCGCGTGCGGTCTCGACGACCTCGACACCGGCCTCGGTGTGGGCGTGCGCGGGCTGCCAGCCGTCGGGGCCGAGTGCCTCGACGCCCCCGCCGGGAGTGCGCCGCAGCCGTTCGCGGTACAGGTCCTGGTAGTCGGCCATCGCGTTGGTGATGGCCCAGGCGACGTCGCCGGCGTGCCCGAAGTGGCCGATGCCGGGGACGCCGGGCACGGCGAGCCCGGCCACGTCGAACTCGGGGCAGGCCAGCCGGATCTGCTGGTAGACGCCCGGGTCCTCGATGAAGCGGTGCGGGTCGCCGGCGATCAGCGGGGCGCCGCTCGTGGTCCGCGCCCCGTCCACCAGCCAGCCGTTGCTGCCGGCGGTGCCGGGTCCGTCGGTGGCGAAGAGGTCCACGGCGTCGCGGCCGAGCCGCGCCACGACCTCCTCGCGCCACAGCTTGGCCGGGAACCCGGCGAACAGCACGTGCGTCGACAGCCAGATCCCGAGCGGCGTCCACGGCTCCCAGGCGCCGGGGGCGGTGCCGGTCCGGGCGAACTCGGGGGCGTGCGCGGTGCGCAGGCCCGCGCCGACGCCGTCCGTGTAGGCGTCCACCCACGCGCGCGTGTCCGCGTCGAGCGCCTCGTAGCAGCGCCGCGCGGTGTCCGCGAGCCGCGCCTGCCGGGCGAACCGGTCCCAGCCGGCGGCCTCCGCGCCGAGGGCGGCGGCGGACGTGCCGAGCAGGCGCCGGCGCTCGACCTCGAGCTGCCAGGCCCGGTCGGCCGCGGTCACCCGTCCCTGCGCGTACGCCAGCGACAGCGCGTCGCCCGCCCGCAGATGCGGGACCCCCCATGCGTCCCGGAAGACGTCGAAGCGCACCGTTCCCCCACCTCGTCTCCATATTTCTTAGGGGAGCCTAACCTAAGAGAACTTGGCTGGCGGGTGGGCCTCCCCGGCGCGATCATCGACGTATGAGCCGCATGGACGTCACCCTCCACCTCGCCCAGGACCCCGCCGCCGACGAGCTGCTCGGGCGCAGTCCCCTCGCCGCGCTCGTCGGCATGCTGCTCGACCAGCAGGTGCCCATGGAGTGGGCGTTCGCCGGCCCGCGCACGATCGCCGACCGGCTCGGCACCGACGACCTCGACGCGCACCGGATCGCGGCCCACGACCCCGAGGCCTTCGCCGCACTGCTGTCCGAGAAGCCGGCCGTGCACCGCTACCCCGGATCCATGGCCGGGCGGATCCAGCAGCTGTGCCAGTACCTCGTGGAGCACTACGACGGTGACGCCGCCGCCGTCTGGACGGGCGTCGGCACCGGCGAGGAGCTCCTGGCCCGGCTGAACGAGCTGCCCGGGTTCGGCCGGCAGAAGGCCCAGATCTTCCTGGCCCTGCTCGGCAAGCAGCTCGGCGTCCGCCCCCGGGGCTGGCGCGAGGCCGCGGGCGACTACGGCCCCGCGAAGGCGTTCCGCTCCGTCGCCGACATCACGGACCCGGCCTCGCTGGCCAAGGTCCGCGCCCACAAGCAGGAGATCAAGGCCGCGGCCAAGGCGGCCAAGGCCGCGCGGACCGCAGCCGCCGGTGAGTCCGGCTGACACGCCCCGGGGCCGTGGGGCACGGCTCAGCGGCGCCGCCGCGTCCCGAAGATCGACCGCGAGATCTCCCGGCCCAGCTGCGTGCCCATCGACCTCGCCAGCGACTTGAAGATGCCGCTGCCGACGACCTGCTCCACGAGCGAGTCGTCGCGCGCCCCGGCCGCCCTGCCCTTCGCCGCCGGGGGCGGCGCCGCCTCGGCGGCCTCCTGCTCGCGCGCGGCCCGCGCCTCCAGCTTCTCGAACGCCGACTCCCGGTCGACGGCCTGCGCGTACCGCGAGTACAGCGACGAGTTGCGCACCGCGGCGTCCAGCGCCCCGGCCTCGACCGGGCCCATGAGCGACTCCGGGGCGCGCAGCCGCGTCGCGGCGACCGGTGTCGGCGCCCCGGACTCGCTGAGCACCGTCACGACCGCCTCGCCCGTGCCGAGCGAGGTGAGCAGCTCCTCCAGGTCGTACGCCGCGTTCGGGAACGTCTTCACGGTCGCCCGGAGCGCCTTCTGGTCGTCGGGCGTGAAGGCGCGCAGCGCGTGCTGGACCCGGTTGCCGAGCTGGGCGAGCACGTCGGCGGGGACGTCCTTCGGCGTCTGCGTCACGAAGAAGACGCCGACGCCCTTCGAGCGGATCAGCCGCACCGTCTGCGTGATGGACTCCAGGAACGCCTTGGACGCGCCCTTGAACAGCAGGTGCGCCTCGTCGAAGAAGAACACGAGCTTCGGCTTCTCGACGTCCCCGACCTCCGGCAGCCGCTGGAACAGATCGGCGAGCAGCCACATCAGGAACGTCGAGAACAGCTGCGGCTTGTCCTGCACGGCCGGCAGCTCCAGCACGGAGACCAGGCCCCGCCCGTCGGTGACCGTCCGCAGCAGCTCGCTCGTGTCGAACTCGGGCTCCCCGAAGAAGTCGCCCATCCCCTGCGCCTCGAACGCGGTCAGCGCGCGCAGGATCACCCCCGCGGTCTGCGCGGACAGTCCGCCGATGCCCTTGAGCTCCGTCTTGCCCTCGGGCGAGGTCAGGAACGTGACGACGGCCCGCAGGTCCTTGAGGTCGTAGAGCTCCAGGCCCTTCTGGTCGGCGTAGTGGAAGATCAGGCCGAGCGACTGCTCCTGCGTCTGGTTGAGCTGCAGCACCTTGCTCAGGAGCACCGGGCCGAAGCTGGTGATCGTCGCGCGCAGCGGGATGCCGGGGCCGGTCCCGCCCAGCGCGTAGAACTCCGCGGGGAAGCCCGTCGCCGTCCACTCCTGACCGACCTGCCCGGCGCGCTCGCGCACCTTGTCGCCCTCCTCGCCGGGCGCCGAGACGCCGGAGAGGTCGCCCTTCACGTCGGCGAGGAAGACCGGGACGCCCTGCGCGGCGAGCTGCTCGGCGACGAGCTGGAGGGTCTTGGTCTTGCCGGTGCCGGTGGCGCCGGCGACCAGGCCGTGCCGGTTCAGCATCGCCAGGGGGATGCGGATCTGCGCGTCGGCGTGGCAGGCGCCGTCCCAGAGCAGGGCGCCGAGGTCGAGCGCGGGGCCCGTGAAGGCGTACCCGGCGGCGATCTCCAGCGCCTCGGCGGGCAGCGCGCCGCCCGCGGGGACCGTCTCGGGGTGCTCGCCGGCCGCGGCGGCAGGGTCCGTCGTCAACGCGGCGCCACCGGCTCCCCCGGACGGGCCCGATCCGCCGTCCTGGCCGCCCGCGGTCCGCTCGTCGTCGCTCATTTCAGGCCCCTGTCCCCGGCTGGAGTGATCCCATTCCGTCCCGTTTCTTCACGGTATTTCCCAGAGTCGCACTCGGTCTCCATGGCTGCGCCCGGAGAGGCTCGACCGGTAGGCTTTCCGTGTGATCTTCAAGCGCATCGGAAACGGCCGGCCGTACCCCGACCACGGCCGGGAAAGCACCCGGCAGTGGGCGGACGTCGCGCCGCGCCCGGTCCGCCTCGATCAGCTGGTGACGACCAAGGGCCAGCTCGACCTGGAAACACTGCTCGCCGAGGACTCGACGTTCTACGGCGACCTCTTCGCGCACGTCGTGAAGTGGCAGGGCGACCTCTACCTGGAGGACGGACTGCACCGCGCCGTCCGCGCCGCGCTCCAGCAGCGCCAGGTGCTGCACGCCCGCGTCCTCGAGCTCGGCTGACACCCCCGCGGGCCCGGCCGCGGCACCCCGCCGATTGACCCTTTCGGGTCGTCCGCGTGTTCTCGGGTGATCGTTTAATAGGAATCACCGCCGCACGGCACTACGCTGCGCCCATGAGCATGCTCACTCCCCCCGGCATGGGCGGCAAGTACCGCATCACGGGGGACAAGTACCCCCGCATGCGGCGTGGCCGTTCACGTCCCCGGATCGTGCTCGCCGTCGTCGCGTCCGTCGCCGCGGTCGGCGTGATCGGCTGGGGCTCCTTCCAGCTCGTCGACGTCTTCACCGGCGGCGACAAGGCGAACGCGGCGGGCCCCGGTGCCACGCACTGCACGCCGAAGCCGCGCACGTCCGCGACCCCCGCCCCCACGGCGAAGAAGCTGCCGGCCCCCGGCGGCATCACGGTCAACGTCCTGAACGCGACCCCCCGCGGCGGCCTCGCCAAGAAGACCGCCGACGAGCTGAAGAAGCGCGGCTTCAGGATCGGCGAGGTGGGGAACGCGACGAAGGAGTACGACAAGAAGGTCAAGGGCACCGGGCTGCTGCTGGGCGCGCCCGCCGCGACCGACGCGGCGCTGCCCGTGCTCGGCACCCAGCTCGCGGGCGCCGAGCTCAAGGCCGACGCCCGCGACAAGGCCACCGAGGTCGACCTGATCATCGGCACGGCCTTCAAGGAGCTGTCCCCGCGGGCGGCCGCCGACAAGTCGCTGGCCGCGCTCACCCACCCGAAGCCGACGCCTTCCCGGTCGTCCTGCTGACGCGCGAGAGCCGCCGCTGCATCCGCTCCCCGAAGGGCGGACGCGACGGCGGCTCTCGTCGTCGTACCGGGTCCTACTCCGCGGCGCCGTACATGCGGTCGCCCGCGTCGCCGAGGCCGGGCACGATGTACCCGCTCTCGTTGAGCCGCTCGTCGACCGAGGCCGTCACCACGGTCACCGGGGTGCCCGCCAGCTCGCGCTCCATGATCTCGACGCCCTCGGGGGCGGCGAGCAGCACGACGGCCGTGACGTCGTCCGCACCGCGCTTGATGAGCTCCTGGATCGCCGCGACGAGCGTGCCGCCCGTGGCCAGCATCGGGTCCAGGACGTAGACCTGGCGGCCCGAGAGGTCGTCCGGCATCCGCGTCGCGTACGTGGAGGCCTGGAGCGTCTCCTCGTTGCGCACCATGCCGAGGAAGCCCACCTCGGCGGTCGGCAGGAGCCGCACCATGCCGTCGAGCATGCCGAGACCGGCCCGCAGGATCGGCACGACGAGCGGGCGCGGGTACGAGAGCTTCACGCCCGTCGTCCGCGACACCGGGGTGTCGATGTCGACCTGCTCGGTGCGCACGTCCCGGGTCGCCTCGTAGGCGAGCAGGGTGACCAGCTCGTCGGCCAGACGCCGGAAGGTCGGGGAGTCGGTGCGCTTGTCGCGCAGCGTGGTGAGTTTGTGCGCCACAAGAGGGTGGTCGACGACATGGATCCGCATGTCCTCAACAGTAACCGCGCCCCGGGGCCCCGGCGCCCCCGCGGACGGGCCCCGCGTCCCGCACCGCCCGCGCTGGCATCAAACGGGCCGGCCGGGGGAAAGTGGAGGGGACGCGTCGACTGGGGTGGTGGTGTCGCCGATGCCGGACCGCAAGCACCAAGGCCTGCCCGGACCCGGACCCGACCCGGTGCGCCCCCTGGGGGACGGCCAGGGCGGCCCGGGCGGCCAGGACGGCTCCGACGGCCGGGACGAGCCGGAGACCGACGCCGAGCGCAGGCGCCGCCGCGCGGTGTTCCTGCGCGAGCTGACCGAGGCGCGCGAGCTGCGCGACCGGGTCCAGCCGCGCCGCGCGCGGGCCGCGCGGATGCGCCGGCAGATGAGGATGCGCACGTTTCGCTGGTGACACGCCGGTGGACGCCGGGTGACGCGCCTCACACGCGACACGCCCGGCAGGGGCGCGACGCCGACACAGCGCGCGGAAGACCTCTCCTGCGGCCGTTCTTTCTGCCACGATTCCGAGTGGGCGGGGCCGGTACCGACTCCCGCCGTCCGACGCCGGGGGGACCCCCGACCGGCACACCTGAGACCAGTGGGAGAGTCACGGTGTATTTCGCCGCACTGCTCGCGCGCACCGAAGACGGGTGGGAAGCGAGCGACACAGAGCTCGACGACGTGGAGACCCTGTCGGACCTGTCCGACCTGGCCCGCGAGGCGGCGGCCGAGGCCGGCGCCGAGGACGACACGGTCCTCGTCTTCATCGAACAGGAGGACGCGTGGTTCGGCGTCGTCCGGTTGGACGGCGAGGACGACCCGCGCATCTACATCTCGGACGCCGCTGCCGCCGCCCGCAGCAGCTACGGCGAGATCCTGCTCACCGACGAACTGCTCGGCAAGGACCCGGACGACGCCGAGGACGAGCTGGACGCGCTCGATCTGGACGGCACCGAGGACGGCGAGCCGGACGCCTCGGCCGGCGGCGAGGACGAGGACGAGAGCTCCGGCGACGAGTTCGTGCCCCCGGGCCCGCTCGGCGATCCCGCGCTCCTGGCCGACCTCGGCGTCTCCGACAAGGATCTGCTCGGCCTGCACGTCGGCGACGCCCTGAGCGAGATCGCCGACGTCCTGGGAGCCGCGGAGGTGCTCGAGACGGTGCGCTGAGCGGGCCGGGGGCGCCCCGGACGCCGCGGGCCGGGATAGATTCCGGCCCGTGACCTCCCCCGACAGCCCCCGTCCGCCGTCCCCCGCGGCCGACCCCGTGCGGGACCCCTGGAAGCCGGCCGTGCGGCTGGCCCTGGCCGAGGCCGGGCGCGCCGCGGCGGCCGGCGACGTCCCCGTCGGCGCCGTCGTCCTCGCGCCGGACGGCACCACCGTGCTCGCGGCCGCGCACAACGAGCGCGAGCTGACGGGCGACCCGACCGCGCACGCCGAGGTCCTGGCGATCCGGCGGGCCA
>NZ_WWIA01001138.1 GCF_009870065.1 Streptomyces sp. SID5785
CGGAAGGCGGTGATCGGCACCGCGGGCGCTTTTGCGGCCGCGGCACTGATAGCCGGCGCGGTCAGCGCACCGGTCGCCAACGCCACGCCGCAGAAGAGCGGCCACGGCGGCCACGGCGGCTACGGCAGCCACGACCGCGAGGCACGCGGAGCCGCCCTGGCGGCCGCGCGCGCCGAGAAGAAGGGCATCGACTGGAAGGACTGCCCCGCCGACTGGGGGCTGGCCTCGCCGATCCAGTGCGGCTGGGTCACCGTGCCGCTCGACTACGCCAAGCCGAACGGCAAGCAGATCAAGCTCGCCGTCGACCGCGTCGGCAGCACCGGCACCAAGGGCGAGCGCCAGGGTTCCCTCGTCTACAACCCCGGCGGTCCCGGCGGCTCCGGCATGCGCTTCCCGACGCGCGTGACCACCAAGAACCCGCTGTACGCGAAGACGGCGAAGGCGTACGACTACGTCGGCTTCGACCCGCGCGGCGTCGGTCACTCCGCGCCGATCTCCTGCGTCGACCCGCAGGAGTTCGTCAAGGCGCCCAAGGCCGATCCGGTCCCCGACACCGAGGCGGACAAGCGCGCCCAGCGCAAGCTCGCCGCGGAGTACGCGGACGGCTGCTACGAGCGCAGCGGCGAGATGCTCCCGCAGATGACGACGCCGAACACCGCGCGTGACCTCGACGTCATCCGGGCCGCCCTCGGCGAGAAGAAGCTCAACTACCTGGGCGTCTCCTACGGCACCTACCTCGGCGCCGTCTACGGCACCCTCTTCCCGGGCCACGTCCGCCGCATGGTCGTCGACTCCGTCGTCAACCCGGCCAAGGACAACATCTGGTACCAGGCGAACCTGAACCAGGACATCGCCTTCGAGGGCCGCTGGAAGGACTGGCAGGACTGGGTCGCCGCCAACGACGCCACCTACCACCTCGGCGACACCCGGGCCAAGGTCCAGCAGCGCTGGGAGACCCTGCGCGCCGCCGCGAAGAAGAGCCCGATCGGCGGGGTCCTCGGACCGGCCGAGCTGATCTCCTTCTTCCAGAGCGCGCCGTACTACGACTCCGCGTGGGCGCCCACCGCCCAGGTCTGGAGCCAGTACGCCGCCGGTGACACCCAGGCGCTGATCGACGCCGCCGCCCCCGACATGTCGGACAAGGCGGGCAACGCGTCCGCCGAGAACGGCAACGCCGTCTACACGGCCGTCGAGTGCGCCGACGCCAAGTGGCCCACCAGCTGGCAGCGCTGGGACCGCGACAACACGAAGCTGCACGAGCAGTACCCGTTCATGACGTGGGCCAACGCGTGGATGAACCTGCCGTGCGCCACGTGGAAGACCAAGCAGCAGACGCCGCTGAACGTCAAGACCGGCAAGGGTCTGCCCTCGGTCCTGATCGTGCAGTCCACGCGTGACGCCGCCACCCCGTACGAGGGCGCCGTCGAGCTGCACAAGCGCTTCAAGGGCTCGCGCCTGATCACCGAGAAGGGCGCCGGCTCGCACGGCGTCACGGGGCTCAAGAACCCCTGCATCAACGACCGGGTCGACACCTACCTGCTCACGGGCAAGGTGGACCACAAGGACGTGACGTGCGCCCCGCACGCCACGCCCACACCGTGACGCCCTGACGCGGCACCGCACGCGGCCGGCCCGGTCCTCCGCCCTCGCGGGGGACCGGGCCGGCCGTCGTCCGCGGTCCGTGACCTCAGCCGCGCGAGGCCAGCCAGGCGTCCTCGCCCGCGTAGTCGAAGATCCCCGTCGTGTACGACGCGGCCATCTTCGGGAACGCCACCGTCCAGTCCGGCTCCTCACGCAGCCGCGCCGTCAGCCACTCCACCGTCTCGGGGAGCGCCTGCGCGTACGTCGTGACCGGCTCGTATCCCAGCTCCGCGCGGGCCGCGGACATGTCCATCTCGACCGGGTTCGGCATCGACCAGGGGGTGTCCCCGACCATCGGCGCCGGAGGACCGCCGTCGACCAGCACCGTCTCGGTCTCGACCCCCATCAGCCCGTCGATCGCGGCACCGATCTCGGCCACCGTGGGGCAGTCCGGGTCCGCCCCGTTCAGGATCCGGGAACCGGGCCGCGCCGCCGCGAGCCGCACCAGCTCCGCGAGATTGCGCACGCTCGAGGGATGGAACCGGGAGGTGCCGCCGTACGACAGCACCCGCGTGCGCCGTCCGTCCAGGTTCCGCTTCACGAAGTACAGCTCACGCGGCGTGCGGCAGTGCGGCCCGTGCACCGCCGCCGCACGGATCACGGTCGTCGGCAACCGCTCGCCGAGGCCCGTCAGCTCCTGCTCGATCAGCACCTTGCGCGGCCCGTACCCCTCGTCGCCCGCGGCCACCGTCCGCCAGGACTCCGGCATCGGCACCGGGTAGACGGGCATCCCGTCCGGCTCGCCCTGCGTCGCGAACCCGCGCCCCTTCTCGTCCTCGTACACCGAGCAGGAGGAGATCACCACGGCCGAACCCACCCGGCCGGCCAGCGCCGCCAGCTGCCGCCCGTGCCGTGGCTCGAACGCGACCATGTCCACGACGAGGTCGACGCCGTCCCCGACCAGCGCGGCGAGCGCCGCGTCGTCGTCCCGGTCGAGCGCGACCGCACGCGCCTCACCGGGCCAGTGCGGATCGGAGCGCCCGCTCAGCGACGCTGCCGTCACGTCCCATCCGTCCCGGGCGAGCGCTCCGACCGCCGCCCGGCCGATCTGTCCTGCTCCGCCGATCACCAGTGCTTTCTTCATGCCGTGACCGTATGTGGGGGCCGCGCGGGGCCCCAGGGTTTTCTGCCCAGCGCAGAGCAGCTCAGCTGAGCGGCATCCGCGGGAACTTCCGCGCCTTCGCCGCCTCCTCGGCCTCCGCCTTGGCGACGGCCGCGTACGTGTCGACGTACTCCTGACCGGACAGTTCGAGGATGGCGTACATGATCTCGTCGGTGACCGCGCGCAGGATCGCCTTCTCGCTCTCCATACCGGCGTACCGGGAGAAGTCCAGGGGGCGGCCGAAGCGGATCGTGATCCTGCGCATGCTCGGGATCTTCTGGCCGGGGGGCTGCGCCTCGAAGGTGCCGATCATCGCGCACGGGATCACCGGGACCCCGGCGCCCAGTGCCATCGCCGCGACGCCCACCTTGCCCTTGTAGAGCCGGCCGTCGTGCGACCGCGTGCCCTCGGGGTAGATGCCGAGCAGCTCGCCCCGGCCGAGCACGCCGAGGCCCTCGCGGATGGCCGCCTGGCCCGCCTCGCGCCCGGAGCGGTCGACCGGGATCTGGCCCGCGCTGCGGAAGAAGGCGGCCGTCAGCCGGCCCTTGAGCCCGGGTCCCGTGAAGTACTCGGCCTTCGCCAGGAACGTGATCCGCCGCTTCAGGATGGCGGGCATCAGGAAATGGTCCGAGAACGACAGGTGGTTGCCCGCGACGATGGCCGCGCCCTCGTCCGGGATGTGCTCGAGCCCCTCGATCCGCGGCCGGAACATCACCCGCAGCAGCGGGCCGAGCAGGACGTACTTGAGCAGTCGGTAGAACATCGCCGGTCGCCTTCCCCCGTGGATCCATGTGGTGCGCGCGCCGGGTGCGGGCGCGAAGAGCTGTGACGCGTGCGCACAGTAGTCAATCGCGAGTCCCCGCGCGAGAGCCCTTTCGGGCCCACTGCCCGCCCCGCACGGCGCGTCCGTTTGGCGGCGGGCCGCAGGAGGGGTGCTCTGGTCCCACCTTGTCGTCCTCGTATCGGGAGGCCCGCATGCGGACCCTGCACCTCGCCACTGCCGCGCTGCTGTCACTCGGCGCGGCCGTACCGGCCGCCGGGGCCGCCGAGCCCGTCCCGCGGGACGGGCTGTACCTGACCGTGTCCGGCGCCGGCGACACCTGGACCCGCGGGGTCCGCCTGGAGTGCACGCCCGGTCCGGGCGGCCACCACCCGTACGCCACGGAGTCCTGCACCGCCCTGCACGCGGCGGGCGGCGACCCGGACGCCCTGGAGGGGCAGCCGTACCGCTGCACGGACGAGCAGGACCCGGTCACCGCCACGGCGCACGGCACGTTCGAGGGCCGGACGGTGAACTGGCGCAGGACCTTCCCGAACGCCTGCACGCTGGAGTCCGCGACCGGCGACGTGTTCCGCTTCTGAGGCCGCCGCGCACGGCGGCTCACGCGCTGCGCGAGGCCACCATCGCCACGGTGATCAGGCCGAGCAGGACCCAGCCGAACCACAGCCAGCCGTTGCTCCCCAGGGCGACCGTGTAGGCGGTCACGGCCACGAGGCCGCCGACGGTGAACGCACCCATGGTCTTCGTGGATCCGGGCATCACGCCTCCTCCCGGCAGCCCGGACGGCGTACGGCGGTGTGCGGCGCCCGAGCCGCGGCCAGATGCCCATAGTCACCCGTGAGCGGGCGGTGGCGCTACTGTCCGCGCGTGTTCAGGGAGGCGAGGTAGGCGTTGTACGCGGCCAGCTCGGCGTCCCCGTCCCGGTCCGCGGCGCGGTCCTTGCGGCGCGCCTGACGGTCCTCGGACTTCTTCCACTGGAAGAGGAGCGCGAGCAGGACGAGGACCGAGGGGACCTCGCTGAACGCCCACGCGATGCCGCCGGCCGCCGTCTGGTCGGCCAGCGGATCGATGCCGAGGGAGGCCGGCGGGTTGTCGAACGTGCCCACCATCGTCGTGCTCGCCATCATCAGCGCGATGCCGAAGAACGCGTGGAACGGCATGCCCGCGAACAGCTCCAGCATCCGCATCACGTACCCGGGGCGGTGCGGTCCCGGGTCCACGCCCATGATCGGCCAGAAGAACACCAGGCCCACGGCGAGGAAGTGCACCATCATCCCGATGTGCCCGACCTTCGACCCCATCAGGAAGTCGAACAGCGGCGTGAAGTACAGCGCGTACAGGCTCGCGATGAACAGCGGGATCGTGAAGGCCGCGTGCGTGATGATCCGCATGTAGCGGCTGTGCAGCAGCGCCAGCAGTAGCTCGCGCGGCCCCTTGCTGCCGCGCTTGGCCGCGACCGGCAGGGCGCGCAGGGCGAGCGTGATCGGGGCGCCCATGAGCAGCAGGATCGGCGACAGCATGCTGATGACCATGTGCTGCACCATGTGCACGCTGAACATGACCATCCCGTAGTCGTTCAGCCTGGTGCACATCACCAGGGCGATGGTGAGCACACCGACGACGAACGAGAGGGTCCGGGACACCGGCCACTTGTCGCCGCGCCGGGCGAGGCGCACGACGGCCCAGCCGTACAGCCCCAGCGCGACGAGGCAGCCGACCAGGAAGAAGGGGTCGGCCGACCAGCCGAGGCCACGCCCCAGCGTGAACGGCGGCAGATCCATGTTCATGCCGTGCCCGCTGTGATCCATCCGCCGGCTCCTGTTGATCGTTTCGTACGGATTGTGCGCACCCAGAGTAGAGCTGCCCCCGGCCGCGGACGCGGCCGGGGGCAGCTCGTTCAGCAGAAGGGCGCACCGGGGTGTGCGGGCAGGTGACTCAGAGCACGCACTCCGCCTCGGCGTAGCGCTCGTCCGGCACGGTCTTGAGCGTCTCCACGGCCTCCGCCAGCGGCACCATCACGATGTCCGTGCCGCGCAGCGCCGTCATCCGGCCGAACTCGCCGCGGTGCACGGCCTCGACGGCGTGCCACCCGAACCGCGTCGCGAGGACGCGGTCGTACGCGGTCGGGGTGCCGCCGCGCTGCACGTGCCCGAGGATCACCGGACGCGCCTCCTTGCCGAGGCGCTGCTCCAGCTCGACGGAGAGCTGGCGGGCGATGCCGGCGAACCGCTCGTGGCCGTAGACGTCCTTGCCGCCCTCGTCGAACTCCATCGACCCGGCACGCGGCTTGGCGCCCTCGGCGGCGACGACGATCGCGAACTTCTTGCCCGCCTCGAAGCGCGCGCCGACCTTCTCGGCGAGCTCCTCTATGTCGAAGGGGCGCTCGGGCACGACGACGGCGTGCGCACCGGCGGCCATGCCCGAGTGCAGGGCGATCCAGCCGGTGTGCCGGCCCATGACCTCGACGATCAGTACGCGCTGGTGCGACTCCGCGGTGGTCTTGAGCCGGTCGAGGGCCTCGGTGGCGACCCCGACGGCCGTGTCGAACCCGAAGGTCACGTCCGTGACAGCGATGTCGTTGTCGATGGTCTTCGGTACGCCGACGATCGGCAGGCCGCTGTCGGACAGCAGCCGGGCGGCCTTGAGGGTGCCTTCACCACCGATCGGGATGATCGCGTCGAGACCCAGCTCGGCGACGTGGCCGCGGGCCCGCTCGACGCCGTCCCGCAGATGCGCGGGCTGCACCCGCGAGGAGCCGAGGATGGTGCCGCCGCGGGCGAGGATGCCGCCGACGGCGTCCAGGTCCAGCTTGCGGTAGTCGCACTCGAGCAGGCCCTTCCACCCGTCGTGGAAGCCGATGACCTCGTCGCCGTGGTCGACGACGGCTCGGTGGACGACCGAACGGATCACGGCGTTCAGTCCGGGACAGTCTCCGCCGGAGGTGAGGACACCAATACGCATAAGCCCGCAATACCTTTGCAAACGTGGGCCGATGGCCGGACCGCGCCGTCCGGCTGGACCCCCGTACCTTATCGGCGTCCGGGGGCCCTTCCGTACGGGGCGTCCGCCTGCTGGACAACCCCGCTCATATGGGCGGCGACCTGCCCCGAAGGGGGTGTGGACGCTACGCGGGCTGGGCCGTCGCGGCCGCGATCCGCTCGTTGCGCAGGGCCTCGTACCACTGCTCGTCCACCGGCGGCAGCGCGTTCACATCGAGGGCCAGCTTCAGGAGCAGGTCGGCGATCTGCGGGTTGCGCGCCAGCACGGGCCCGTGCATGTACGTGCCGAACACCGTGTCGTTGAAGGCGCCCTCGGTGCCGTCGCCCGTGCCGTTGCCCCGGCCGATGCGGGTGCGGGCGAAGGGGCGGGCCGTGGGGCCGAGGTGCGTGATGCCCTGGTGGTTCTCGAAGCCGGTCAGCGGGGGCAGCCCCAGCTGCGGGTCGATGTCACCCAGCACGTCGCCCACGCAGCGCTCGCCCTCGCCCCGGGTGGAGACCACGTCGAGCAGACCGAGGCCCGGCTCGCGCTCACCCAGGTCGTTGATGAACTCGTGGCCGAGGATCTGGTACACGGA
>NZ_WWIA01001139.1 GCF_009870065.1 Streptomyces sp. SID5785
GCCGACCTCGCCGTCCGCGGCGGCGTCCGCGGCGGTGCCCGGGGTCCGGGTCCAGTCCGCGAGCGAGCGCACCCGCGCGGCCGCGTCCGCGAGCCGTTCCTCGGGCAGCTCACCGGCGCGCACCGCGGCGACCAGGGCGTCGCGCAGCCGCAGCACGATGTCGTCGTCCGCGAGCCCGCCGCCCACGCAGATGGCGTCGGCCCCGGCCGCGATCGCGAGCACGCTGCCGCGCTCGATGCCGTAGGTCGCGGAGATGGCCTGCATCTCCATGCCGTCGGTGACGATGAGCCCGTCGTAGCCGAGCTCCTCGCGCAGCAGGCCCGTCAGGATGCGCCGGGACAGTGTCGCCGGGCGCTCGGGGTCGAGGGCCGGGACGAGGATGTGGGCGCTCATCACGGCGCGGCTGCCGGCGGCGATCGCCGCGCGGAACGGCGCGAGGTCGCGGGCGTGCAGCACGTCGAGCCCGGCGTCGATGCGGGGCAGGTCGTGGTGCGAGTCGACGCCGGTGTCGCCGTGCCCGGGGAAGTGCTTGGTGCAGGCGGCGACGCCCGCGGCCTGGAGTCCCTCGACGTAGGCGGCGGTGTGCCGGGCCACCAGGCCGGTGTCGGCGCCGAAGGAGCGGACGCCGATCACGGGGTTGTCGGGGTTGGCGTTGACGTCGGCGGAGGGCGCCCAGTTGAGGTTGACGCCGCACTGTGCGAGGCGGCGGCCCAGCTCGTGCGCGACCGCGCGGGTCAGGCCGGTGTCGTCGACGGCGCCGAGCGCGTGGTTGCCGGGGAACGAGGAGCCGGTGCGCACCTCGAGGCGGGTGACGTCGCCGCCCTCCTCGTCGATGGCGACCAGGACGTCCCCGCGCTCGGCGCGCAACTGGGCGGTGAGCGCGGCGAGTTGTTCGGGCCCGGCGATGTTGCGGCCGAACAGGCCGACGGAGGCGAGGCCTTCGCCGAGCCGGCGCAGCAGCCAGTCGGGGGCGGTGGTGCCGGTGAAGCCGGGTTGCAGGACCGTCAGGGCGTCCCGCGTGAGGGCGTCCGTGCCGGGGGCGAGTGTCGTCCGTGCTGTCATCGGAGTGCGTTATCCCTTCACGGCGCCGGAGGTGAGACCCGTGGCCATCTTCTTCTGGATGAACATGAAGAACACGACCACCGGCAGGGCGATCATCGTGGACGCGGCCATCAGGGCGCCGTAGTCGGTGCCCCGCTCGGTCGTGAACGTCATGAGCCAGACGTTCAGGGTGTACTTCGAGTCGTCGTTCATCAGGATGTACGCGAAGAGGTACTCGTTCCAGGCGTTGACGAGCGCGAAGATCGACGAGGCGGCGAGGCCGGGGGCGAGCAGCGGGAAGATGATCCGGCGGAACGCGCCCATGCGCGTGCAGCCGTCGACCATCGCCGACTCCTCCAGTTCCACGGGGATGTTGACCACGAAGCCGCGGATCATGACCGTGGCGAAGGGCAGCGTGGAGACCAGGTAGACGACGATGACGCCCCAGTACTCGTTGAGGCCGCCCATCGCGTTGAGCTGGGCGTAGATCGGGATGAGCATCGCGGTCGGCGGCAGCATCTGGACCAGGATGAGGACCATGAGCAGGGCGCGCCGGCCGCGGAAGCGGAAGCGGCCGACGGCGAGCGCCGCGAGGGTCGCGATGATCATGCCGCCGACGACGGCGGTGATCGAGATGATGAGGCTGGACTGGATCGCGGTGCCGAAGTTGGGCTGCTTCACGGCGCGCGCGAAGTTGTCGAAGGTGATCGACGACGGCCACAGCGTCTGGTCGTAGGAGCGGATCTCGTGGTTGGGGCGCAGGGCCGAGATGATCAGCCAGTAGACCGGGAAGGCCATCACGACGGCGATGACGAGCCCGAGGATGTTGTAGCCGAGCCGGGTCTTCTTGCGGTCGGGGCGCAGGGTCTGCTTCACCGGTGCCTGCGGTGCGGTGGAGGCGCTCATTCGACCTCTCCTGTCTTCATGAGCTGGCGCAGGTAGTACACGGCCACGCCGGACAGCATCAGTACGGTGATCAGCGCGATGGCGGTGCCCTGGCTGAAGGACGTCGAGGTGAACGCCTTGGAGAAGGAGTAGAGCCCGAGGGTCTCGTAGTCCGGCTCGGGCTTGTTGCCGCGCAGCAGCCAGATCTGGCCGAAGACGTTGAAGTCCCAGATCACCGAGAGCGTGGTGACCATGATGAAGACGGGCTTGATCACCGGCCAGGTGACGAAGCGGAAGACGCCGAAGGCGCTGGCGCCGTCGAGCTGGGCGGCCTCCTCCAGCTCCGCCGGGACCTGGGTGAGGGCCGCGTACAGGGTGATCACGACGAACGGGATGGCGCCCCAGATGACCAGGGCGGCGATGACCATGAAGCCCTGGAGCGGGTCGAGGAACCAGTTGTGGCCGAGCCAGTCGTCGCCGACGAACTTGGCGATGATCGTGTTGACCAGGCCGTAGTCGGAGTCGGCGAGCCAGCGGAAGATCGACGAGGCGACCAGCAGCGGCATCGACCAGGCGGCGATCAGGGCCGTGGTGAGGGTGAGCCGCACCCAGGTGGTCAGGCGCATCATCAGCAGCGAGATGAGCAGGCCGATCGCCATGGTGGCGATGACACAGACCGCCATGAAGACGACGGTGCGCAGGGTGACGCGCCAGAACTCGGCGTCACCGAGGATGTTGGTGAACTGGTCGAAGCCGACCCAGGGCGGGCTGTCCCCCGTCCACAGCTCGCGCCGGCCCATGTCCTGGAAGGACATGATCACGGTCTTGACCAGGGGGTACGCATAGACGGCAGCCAGCGCGACGATCGCCGGCAGGATCAGGAAGTAAGGGAGCAGCGCCCCCTTCTTCCGCTTCGGGCGGCCGGCGCCGGAGGGCTGCTCCGGGAGCGGCCCTCCGTGCGGGGTGTCCGCTGTGCTCAGCGGCGGCCCGGCGGCCTTGGTGTCGGCGGCAGTCACGTGGCTGACCTTTCTCGTGCTCTGCGACAGGGAGAAAGGGGTCGGGGCGGGGCCGGTGGTGGTCGCCGGCCCCGCCCTTCACCCGGAGCCCGGTGGCTCAGGACTCCTTGTTGATCAGCTCGTCGATCTTGCTGTCGGCGGTCTTGGTGGCCTCGGCCACGGACTTGCCCTTGAGGATGTCGAGCAGCATGTTCTTCAGGACCTCCTCCTTCTCGATCGCGGTCCAGCCCGGGGCGATCGGCGTGAACCAGGCGCTCTCGACCGCGTTCGCGACGGGGGCCGTCTCCGGCTTGTCCTTCAGCGGCTGGAGCTGCTTGGTGTTGTTCGGGAGGATGTTCTTCGAGGCGAGGACCTCCTCGGACTTCTCGCTCGTGAACATGGAGATCCAGTCCTCGGCGAGGTCCGCGTTCTTCGACTTCTGCGTCACCGCGAGGTCGGAGCCGCCGATGAAGGACGGCAGGGTCTTGCCGTTCGGGCCGGGCATCGCGGCGGTGCCGATCTTGCCCTCGAGCTTCGGGTTGCCGTTGGCCTTGCCGTCGACGACGGAGCCGGCCTCCCAGCCGTTGCCGTACAGGACGCCGGCCTTCTCGTTCGCCATCACGTTGGCGTGGTCCTGCTCGTCCTTGGTGAGGTCACCCTTGTTGTACTTCTTCACCAGGTCGATGAAGTGCTGGATGCCTTCCTGCGCCTTGGGGTCGGACAGGCTGGCCTTCCACTCCTTCGAGCCGTCGTCGTACTTGGCGATCTGGCCGCCGTACGCGGCGACGTAGGACATGGCGGCGTACCAGTAGCGGCCCGGCAGGTAGAGCGAGGAGAAGCGCTTGTCCTTGGCGCCCTGCTTCGCCGTCTCCTTGTCCATCGCCTTGAGGAAGGCGGTCTCGTCGGTGGGCAGCGTGTCGGAGCCGGTGGCCGCCTTCAGCATGTCCTTGTTGTAGATCGCGACGCGCGCGCCCGCGTAGTAGGGCACGCAGTACTGCTTGCCCTCGAAGGTGCAGGTGTCGGTGAGGCCCTTGATCCAGCTGTCGCTGTTGTCGTACTTCTTCGGGTCGATCTCGGCGAGCGCCCCGTTGAGGATGTACTGCATCGTCTCGGTGTTGCCGAGCTCGACGACGTCGGGGAACTTGTCACCACCGAGCGCGGTGTCGAGCTTCTTGGCCTTGTCCGCCCACTGCTGGTACGCGACGTTGACCTTGACCTTCGGGTACTTCTTCTTGAACTGCGCGTTGACGTCCTTGACCAGCTCGGGCCAGGTGCTCTGCGCGTCCACCATCAGCCAGACGGTCACCGTGCCGGAGCGGTCCTTCGGGTCCTTGCCGGCGTCGCTGTCGCTGTCGCCCCCACAAGCCGCGACCCCCGCCATCATGGCCGCGACGCCGACGGCCGCTATGAGCTTGCGCTTCATGTCACCCTCCTCAGGGATGCCTGCAACCCCCCACCCACAGCGATGACATACGGCGAGTACGTGCGAACGTACGCGGATACGGCTGTTGGGACTGGGACCTGGCCTCTAATGGTGTAGACCAGTACGGGGAGCTTGGCCCAGACCAATAGACGTGTCAAGGGTGGTTGTGAAGGCACTGTGCGTCCGTTACCGGAACGACACCGACCAGGTGAGGCAGGCCGGTTGACCCCTCCGCCCCGTCCGGCGGCGTGGACTAGACCAGAGGGCCGGTGACCGGTATAAGGAGGGATCACGGAGCGTGCGGGAGTCTCCCCGAGCGAGCCGTGCCACGATGTGAACCGTGGCCGACGGTTGCATCGGACGCATCGGCACCGGAGCCGGGAAGGCGGAGCATGAGCACCGACGTGAGCAGTACGGAGAACGAGAGCGGGGCGCCCGTCCGTACCGCGCGCGTGCCCAAGTACTACCGCCTCAAGAAGCATCTGCTCGACATGACGGAGACGCTGCCGCCCGGCACGCCGGTCCCGCCCGAGCGGACCCTCGCCGCCGAGTTCGACACCTCCCGCACGACGGTCCGCCAGGCGCTCCAGGAGCTGGTCGTCGAGGGCCGGCTCGAGCGCATCCAGGGCAAGGGCACCTTCGTGGCCAAGCCCAAGGTCTCCCAGGCGCTGCAACTCACCTCGTACACCGAGGACATGCGGGCCCAGGGCCTCGAGCCCACCTCCCAGCTGCTCGACATCGGCTACGTGACGGCCGACGACACCCTCGCGGGTCTGCTCGACATCTCCGCGGGCGGCCGTGTGCTGCGCATCGAGCGCCTGCGGCTGGCCAGCGGTGAGCCCATGGCGATCGAGACCACGCACCTGTCGGCCAAGCGCTTCCCCGCGCTGCGCCGCAGCCTCGTCAAGTACACGTCCCTCTACACGGCGCTCGCCGAGGTCTACGACGTCCATCTCGCCCAGGCCGAGGAGACGATCGAGACCTCCCTGGCCACGCCCCGTGAGGCCGGGCTGCTCGGCACGGACGTGGGCCTGCCGATGCTCATGCTGTCGCGGCACTCGATCGACGGCACGGGGCACCCGGTGGAGTGGGTGCGCTCGGTGTACCGGGGCGACCGGTACAAGTTCGTCGCGCGCCTCAAGCGCCCGATGGACTGACCGGGCTCCGACTCCCCTCCGCGGCCCTTTCCGCGGCCCTTTCCGCGGCTCGCCTCCGGGCGCGGTCGGCCTGCGCATTCCCTCGCATATGCCTCATCGCCGCCGGGCCGTTGATATCAGTACGGCATCGGTGCGTCCGCTATCCGGACAGGGGTTCCATGGGGCGAGACTGTCCCATAGATTTCCGCCACGTTAAGCCGAGATAAGTGGTCAGCGAGGGGACGGAACCGCTCTATGTCCAATGCGCCGCAAGCAGCGCAACAAGCGCAGCAGGGGGACCTGCGGACGGTGACCCCGCTCCGCGTCGTCGTGGCCCTGTGCCTCATCGCCCCGTTCGTGGCGATGCTCTGGGTCAGCTCGTACGCCAAGGTGGACCCCGCGTTCATCGGTATCCCGTTCTTCTACTGGTACCAGATGCTCTGGGTGCTGATCTCCACCGCGCTCACCATGCTCGCGTACAAGCTCTGGAAGCACGACCAGGCGTCCCGCAAGGCCGCCCGGTCCTCCGAGGAAGGGGCCGGCGCGTGAACGGCGGCGTGAACGGTGTCGCACTCACCGTCTTCATCCTGTTCTTCGTGGCCGTCACGGTCATGGGCTTCCTCGCCGCGCGCTGGCGCCGCGCCGACAACGAGGCCTCGCTCGACGAATGGGGCCTGGGCGGCCGCTCGTTCGGCACCTGGATCACCTGGTTCCTGCTCGGCGGCGACCTCTACACCGCGTACACCTTCGTGGCCGTCCCGGCGGCGATCTACGCGGCCGGCGCCTCGGGCTTCTTCGCGGTCCCGTACACGATCCTCGTGTACCCGCTGATCTTCACCTTCCTGCCGCGCCTGTGGTCGGTCTCGCACAAGCACGGGTACGTGACGACCTCGGACTTCGTGCGCGGCCGCTTCGGCTCCAAGGGTCTCTCGCTGGCCGTCGCGATCACCGGCATCCTCGCCACGATGCCGTACATCGCGCTCCAGCTGGTCGGCATCCAGGCCGTGCTCGACGTCATGGGCGTCGGCGGCGGCGAGAACACCAACTGGTTCGTCAAGGACCTGCCGCTGCTGATCGCCTTCGGCGTCCTGGCCGCGTACACGTACTCCTCGGGCCTGCGCGCCCCGGCGCTGATCGCGTTCGTCAAGGACACGCTGATCTACATCGTCATCGCCGTCGCGATCATCTACATCCCGATCAAGCTCGGCGGCTTCGACGACATCTTCGCCGCCGCGGGCGACAAGTTCTCGAAGATCAACCCGGCCACCGACAAACCGGTCGGCGCGCTCGCGCCCGGCTCGTCGGGGACCTGGACCTACGCCACGCTCGCCCTCGGCTCCGCGCTCGCGCTCTTCATGTACCCGCACTCGATCACGGCGACCCTGTCGTCGAAGAGCCGCGAGGTCATCCGGCGCAACACCACGATCCTGCCGCTCTACTCGCTCATGCTGGGCCTGCTCGCGCTGCTCGGCTTCATGGCGATCGCGGCCGGGGTCAAGGTCGAGAACGGCCAGCTCGCGATCCCGCAGCTGTTCGAGGACATGTTCCCCGACTGGTTCACGGGCGTCGCCTTCGCGGCCATCGGCATCGGCGCGCTGGTCCCCGCGGCCATCATGTCCATCGCCGCGGCGAACCTGTTCACGCGCAACATCTACAAGGACTTCATCAAGCCGGACGCCACGCCCGCGCAGGAGACCAAGGTCTCCAAGCTGGTGTCGCTCCTCGTGAAGGTCGGCGCGCTCGCCTTCGTCCTCACCATGGACAAGACCGTCGCCATCAACTTCCAGCTGCTGGGCGGCATCTGGATCCTGCAGACCTTCCCGGCCCTGGTCGGCGGCCTGTTCACCCGCTGGTTCCACCGCTGGGCGCTGCTCGCGGGCTGGGCGGTCGGCATGGTGTACGGCACGGTCGCCGCGTACGGGGTGGCCTCGCCGACGCAGAAGCACTTCGGCGGCTCCGCGAAGGAGATCCCGGGCATCGGCGAGATCGGCTACATCGGCATGACGGCCTTCGTGCTCAACGTCGTCGTCACCGTGGTCCTCACCTTCGTCCTGAAGGCGCTGAAGGCCCCCGAGGGCGTCGACGAGACGTCCCCCTCGGACTACACCGCCGACGCCGGCGACAAGGGCGTGCAGGTCGACCTGCCGGCCGTCGGGACCGGCTCCGGGCACTGACCCCCGGGCCGCACCGGCCGATCTCGAAGGACGAGCCCCTCCGCCTGCGGAGGGGCTCGTCCCGTTACGGTGGCCGACGTTCGGCCCATCCGCCCTGGAGGAACCCTTGCCCGCTCCCCTCGTCCTCGACAGCGACCCCGGCATCGACGACGCCGTCGCGCTCCAGTACCTGCTCGGCACCGGCCTGTGGGACCTCAGGGCGTACACCACGGTCGGCGGCAACGTGCCCGCCGCGCAGACCTTCCGCAACGGCCGCGCCCTGGCCCGCGCCTTCGGGATCGACGCCGACGTGTCCGTGCACCGCGGCGCCGGCCGCCCGCTGACCCGGCTGCCGTACGCGGCCGCCGGCGAGTTCCACGGCGCGACCGGTCTGGGTGCCGAGCAGCTGCCCGACTCGGACGTGCCCGAGCAGCAGGAGTCCTCGGCGCAGGCGCTGCTGCGGCTCTCGCGCCGTCACGAGGGCGAGCTCACCGTGTGCGCGACCGGGCCGCTGACCAACGTGGCGCTCGCGCTCAGCGAGGACCCCGGCTTCGCGCGGCGCGTGAAGCGGCTCGTGTTCATGGGCGGGGCC
>NZ_WWIA01001140.1 GCF_009870065.1 Streptomyces sp. SID5785
TCGTGCGCGAGCGCGGCGGCCCGGACGGCGCCCGCCGGGTACAGGGCGCGCCAGCCGAGCAGGTCGACGAGGTCCTCGCCGAGCGCGAGCGTGTCGGTGAACAGCTCGACGGTGGGCCGGGGTCGGGAGACGTAGCGCGCGAGCAGCAGCCGGTCCAGTCCGCCGGTGGCGGTGGTGACGTGCAGCGCGGGCCCGTGGGTGAGGTCCGGGCGGTCCGCGAGCTGCGTCCCGAACTCGGTGGCGGTGCGGGCCCATCGGCGCAGCAGCGCCGGGTCGCGTGTCTCGTGCGTCGGCGTGCCGGCCAGGAGGCGCACGCCGAACGCGGCGTCGTCCAGGGCGGCCAGGCCCGCGCACTCGGCGCGCAGCGCCTCGCGGCGGGCCGGGGTCAGCCGCTCCAGGGCGCTCCGGGTGCGGGCCCGGGTGCTCATGCGCGGACCTCCACGACGGCGACGACGGGTTCGTCCGCGGCGCGGGCGCGCAGTTCGCTGCGGGCCAGCGCGAGCAGCGGACCGGTGTCGAGGACGCCGGACAGGTCGGCGATACGCGAGCCGAGCAGGAGCCGCAGCGCGGGGGCGCGGACGCCGCCGTCCCCGTAGGAGGTGGCCGCGGTGACCAGGCGGGTGAGCAGTTCGGGCGCCTCGGCGACGGTGGTCGTGGCGACGTCCGCGTCGGCGGAGTGCAGCCGGACGACGCCGTCGGCGTCCAGGACGCGCACGGGCCGGCGGGTGCGGCGCAGGCGCCGCTTGAGGTCGGTTCCGTAGACGGTGTGCGCGGGGGTGGTGGCGAGCACCCGGACGTGCGCCGGGTCGGTCTTGAGGCTGGCCGCGGCGGCGGCGAGGCGTTCGTCGTCGCCGGCCCGGCGCGAGCGGTCCTGGGTGCGCAGTTCGGTGGCGCCGGTGGCGACCGCGCGGACCGTGTTGGTCTGCGGGTCGACGGTGACCTCGACCTCGACGGCGCCGGGGTCGGCGCCCTGGGCGACGACGGCGGCCTCGGCCTCGCCGCGCACCGCGAGGATCTGCTCCTGGGAGGCGCCGGGGACGATGCGCTCGATCTGTTCGCGGACGAGGGCGAGGGCGACGCCGATGGGGCTGATGACCTCGTTATGGGCGGCGATCCGGCCGGGCAGGCCGGTGGTGGCGGCCAGGTGCGGGGTGACCGACGCGGCGCCGCCTCCCCCGCCGACGAGGACGGCGGTGTCCCGGTCGAGGCGGTAGTCGCCGATCATCTGGTCGGTGACGTCCTGGACCTGCTTGATCCCGGCGTCGAGCAGCTGACGCGCGGCGCCGTCGACGTCGGTGCCGAGGGCGGCGGCGAGCGGGGCCAGGGCGGTGCGGGCCACGGCGCGGTCGCAGGCGGCGAAGTCGCCGTCGGGGACGAGGCCGAGGGCGTTGGCCGCGCAGGTCAGGGTGAGTGCGAAGCGGCCGCCTGCGGCGTCGAGGACGGCGTGGTCCCCGGCGTCGCCGTCGAGCGGGGCGATCGTGGTGAGCGTCGCGTCGCGCAGGTCATCGGGGTCGGCGAAGCAGGCGTAGGGGAGCCCGGCGATGTGGGCGCTGCGCGGGCCCACGGCGTGCACCCGGCCGTCGGCGATCCTGGCCAGGGAGCCGCCGCCGACACCGACGGTGCGTACGTCGAGGGCGGACAGGTAGGAGGAGCGGCCGAGGACGGTGGCGTGCCGGACGGCGACCTTGCCGCGCCGCACGACGCTGATGTCGGTAGAGGTGCCGCCGGTCTCCAGGAACACGCCCTCGCTGACCCGTTCCTGCATGAGGGCACCGGCGACCCCGGCCGCGGGGCCGGACAGGACGGTGAGCAGCGGTCTGCGGCGCATCTCGTCCAGGGACATGACGCCGCCGTCGCAGCGCATCACCATCAGCGGCGCGGTCACACCGGCGGCCGCGATGCTGCGGTCGACGAGGTCGGCGGTGGCCAGCATGCGGGGCAGGATCGCCGCGTTGACGACGGCGGTGCGGGTGCGCTTGCGCAGCCCGTACAGGGAGGTGATCTCGTGCGCCGCGGTGACGGGCAGGCCGCGCTCGCGCACGGCCGCCGCGACGGCCCGTTCGCCGTCGGGCACGTCGACGCTGAACGGCTCGCTGGCGACGAGGACTTCGGCGCCCGCGCGGACCACGGTGTCCGCGGCGGCGCGGACGGCCTCCTCGTCGTCCGGGTCGGTGACATGGGCGTAGTGCAGCGGGAACCGCTTGCCGGGCGTGAGCTCGAGCGCGGCGAGCCGGGCGAGGCGCCTGGTGGACACCGCGCCGGGTCCGGAGCCGATGCCGATGAGGCCGACGGGCGCGACGTCGCCCTCCAGGAGGGCGTTGGTGGCCTGGGTCGTGCCGTGGGCGAGGAAGGCGACGTCCTCGGGAGCGCGGCCGACGTCCTTGAGGAGCCGGTCGAGGGCCTCGACGATGCCGTGGGCGACGCCGTCCTCGTGGTGGTGGCTGGTGGGCACCTTCACCTGGGCGACGAGCTCCAGCGTGCCGGAGTCGACGGCCACGGCGTCGGTGAAGGTCCCGCCCACGTCGATGCCGACGCGGATGCGGTGCGATGGGGCCATGGTGAGGACACCTCCTTGTGTCGGTCGTGCGCGGGCGGTGCGGGACGGTGCGGGACAGTGCTGGGCGGTGCGGAACAGCGCGAGGCGGCTCAGTAGCCGCGTACGTCGGGCCAGTGGCGCTGCACGCCGGCCCGGTCCAGGAGCCGGGTGAACTCGGCGAGGCGCTTGTCCTCCTCCTGCACCTGGTGCGGGCGCACGCCCTCCTCCAGGCAGTGCGCGGCGAGGGCGCCGGCGACCTCGCCGACGTTCCACTCGACGGGGTGGAGGCGGTAGCAGCCGTTCGTGATGTGCGTGGTGCCGATGTTCTTGCCGGCGGGCAGCAGGTTGCGCACCCGGCGCGGCAGCAGGGCGCCGAGCGGGATCTCGAAGGGCACGGAGCCGATGTCGATGTAGTTGTCGCCGCCCGTGGAGGGGTGCAGGTCGATGCGGTAGCCGCCGACGCCGACCGAGTCGCGGTGGCGGGTGCCGCCGTAGGGGCCGACGAGGTCGATCGCGACGTCGTGCTCGGTGACGGTGGTGACGGCCTTGATGCGGCGGGCCTCGCGGACGTACGGCGCCTTGGCGAGGCCGTCGGCGGTCCCGGTGACGTCGGGGCGCAGCCGCAGGCCGGGGAAGCCGGTGCCGCCGTCGGGGCGCGGAGCCTCGGTCTGCAGCCAGTACAGGACGGACAGGGACAGCTGACGGGCCTCGGCGACGGCGGCGCGTGCGGTCTCCTTGCCGGCGCCGACGAGTGGCTTGAGCCAGTAGTCGTTGAGAGGCCAGTTGACGAGGGTGATGTCGGAGTCGAACGCCCCGGGGCGGTGCAGCCTGCGGGCCAGGATGCGGCGGAAGCCCCAGAGTTCCTTGTCTCCTGCGTCGGCGCTCTGGTCGGCGTCGACACCGAGCGGGTCGACGTCGGGGTTGGGTTCGAAGGTGCGCGGCACGGGGGCGAGGGAGCGCGGGTCGGGGGCCAGGAAGCCAAGCAGCGGACCGGGCCAGAAGTCGGGGCGGTAGGAGCGCCAGAACGTGTAGTCGGCCGGCCGGTCGATGACGTGGTGCTCGCCCTCGTGGTGGGAGAGCGCGAAGCAGACCGTGATGCCCTGCTGGTTGAGCGGGTCGGCGGTCTCGGGGGCGTGCGGCTCGTCGAACTCGGCGCGGGACTCGGCGCCCAGGGCGTGTTCCACTCCGGCGAGTTCGAGGAGTTCGCCGGTCTCGGTGGCGTCCACGACGTAGGCGGCGCTCACGGTGTGCCGGTCGCCGTCGCGGACGTCCTCGACGGTGACGGCGCGCACGAGGTCGCCGTCGGTCTCCGCGGCGACCGGACGGGTGTGGGTGAGCAGGGTGAGACGGCCCGCGGCGACGTGCGGGGCGAGCATCGAATCCAGGACGGTGAGGGCGACGCGCGGCTCGTGGCAGAGCTTGCTGACGCGGCCGGCGCCGGGGTTGAGCCGGTCGAGGCCGAGGGCCTCGGCGCGCAGCGGGTACCAGCGGCGGTAGTGGTCCCGGATCCCTTCGCGGACGGCGCGGTAGGACGCCGTGACGCCGAACTCCTCGACCCAGGGGTGCTCGTCGGGCGGCACGGCCTGCGAGGTGAGCTGGCCGCCGATCCAGTCGGTCTCCTCGGTCAGGACGACGGTGCGCCCCGCGCGGCAGGCCGCCAGGGCGGCGGCCACACCGCCGACGCCGCCGCCCGTGATCAGGACGTCGGTCTCGGCGGGGGTGGCGGTGGGAACGGTCATGAGGTGCGTACTCCTAGCTGCACTACGGTTTCTGACGTGCTGTCACGGGTGCGTGCGGGTGTGCGGTGCCGACACCGTGGCGTGCCGGACACGGCGTGCTGG
>NZ_WWIA01001141.1 GCF_009870065.1 Streptomyces sp. SID5785
TGGAGCGCGGGGTACGGGTGGTGGACGGGCTGCTGACCGGGCTGCACGAGCCGGAGGCGTCCCATCTGCAGATGCTGGAGGCGGTCGCGGGACGGGCCGCCGTGCGCCGTACGTACGAGGAGGCGCTGCGCGGGCGCTACCTGTGGCACGAGTTCGGGGACGTCCATCTGGTCCTTCCGGAGGAGGGGGCTCACTGAGAGCGTTGCAGGGGCAACGATCGGTGAGAACGAGGGTGGGCCCGTGTGATGCCGCGCATAGGGTCCAGGTCACGTACGAAGCCACGTAGTGGACCGAGATGGGACTTTGGTCCCGGGATATCGCAAGGACTGGGAGCCGAAAACTGGCTCCCAGTCCTTTTTGTGCGCTCTGTGCACCACTAGGCGACTTCGTACGTCACACCTTTGCCACGGATTTTTGCTGGCGCTAACAATTGCCGACGTTGCGCCGAGCCGCACCGGCTACCCGTGACGCCCGTCCCCCAAACTCCGAGAGGTCCCCGTCTCATGTCCCTGCAGCGCATCTTCGGCCATAGTCAGCTGACCCGGACCCACAAGCTCTCCGCCGCCGGCGTCGCCTCGCTCGGTGCCGCCGCCCTGGCGATCACGCTGGTCCCGGCCCACGACACGCAGGCGCAGGCCGAGCCGGCCACGTCCGCCGCCGCGCCCGTCGCCTTCACCGAGGGCGGCGTGAAGGACCTGCACGCCAGCGTCACCAGCCAGCAGGCCAACGCCTCGGAGAAGGCCAAGGCCGCCGCCGAGAAGGTGAAGGCCCGCCAGCAGGCGCAGGCGAAGAAGGAGGCCGCCGCCAAGGCGAAGGCCAAGGCGGACGCCGAGGCCAAGGCGCGCAAGGACCGTGCCGTCCGCGAGGCCGCGTCCCGCTCCGCCGCCCGCAAGCCCGTCTACGCGAACAACCTGGACGGCTGGATCAAGGAGTCCCTGAGCATCATGAAGGCGAAGGGCATCCCGGGCTCGTACGACGGCCTGCACCGCAACATCATGCGGGAGTCCTCCGGCAACCCGAAGGCCATCAACGGCTGGGACATCAACGCGATCAACGGCATCCCCTCGAAGGGTCTGCTGCAGGTCATCCCGCCGACCTTCAACGCGTACCACGTCAACGGCACCCCGAAGGACATCTACGACCCGGTCGCCAACATCACGGCCGCCGCGAACTACGCCGCCGACAAGTACGGCTCGATCGACAACGTGAACAGCGCGTACTGACCGGATTCGCGCGTTCCGGGACTCGTTGACGGGACCTCCGGGTCTCCGGCGCACGCCGAACCCCCACGACGGAGATGGGCGGCACCCTCGAGGGTGCCGCCCATCTCCGTCGTGCGTACCGCGTGACTACTTGCGCATGACCTCGGGCTCGTGCCGGCGCAGCAGGCGCGCCACGGCGAAGCCGCAGACGATGCCGAGCGCGAGCAGGACCGCGATGTCGATGCCCCACTGGCCGACCGAGTGCTCCCACAGGGGGTCGAGGTCGGTCGGGTTCTTCGGGTCCCACGGCGGCATCAGGTGTGCCAGGTCGAGGGTGGCCCCGGAGGCGCCGATGGCCCAGCGGGACGGCATCAGCCAGGCGAACTGCTCGAGGCCGATCGACCCGTAGATCTGGAACAGGACGCCGGTGAAGACGACCTGGACGATCGCGAACATGACGAGCAGCGGCATCGTCTTCTCGGAGGTCTTCACCAGCGAGGAGATGACCAGGCCGAACATCATCGACGTGAAGCCGAGCGCGATGATCGAGATGCACAGCTCGACGGCCGGCGGCATCAGGAGACCCTCGGTGGGAAGGTCGCGCGGGATGAAGCCGATGGCGCAGATGATGACGCCCTGGATGGCCGTGATCACGCCGAGGACGATGACCTTGGACATCAGGTACGCGGAGCGGGACAGGCCGGTGGCCCGTTCGCGCTCGTAGATGACCCGTTCCTTGATCAGCTCACGGACCGAGTTGGCCGCCGCGGAGAAGCACATGCCCACCGCGATGATCAGCATGATCGTGCCCGCGTCGCCGTTGAACTTGGACGGCGGCTTGGGCGGTGCCAGGCCGAAGTCGGCCGGGATCACCACGGAGACCACGCCCAGGACCGCGGGCAGGATCACCATCAGGCCCATGAAGCCCTTGTCGGAGGCGATCACCGACACGTAGCGGCGGATCAGCGTGATCAGCTGCGCGCCCCAGGGCTGCGGCTTGGGCGGCTTGACCGCCGCGGGCGGCGGCATCTGCACGGACTGCGGGGCGACGGCGTCGATGTCGGCCGCGTACATCTGGTAGTGCTGCGAACCCTTCCAGCGGCCCGCCCAGTCGTAGTCGCGGTAGTTCTCGAACGCCGAGAAGACGTCGGCCCACGTGTCGTACCCGAAGAAGTTGAGCGCCTCCTCCGGCGGGCCGAAGTACGCGACCGAACCGCCCGGCGCCATGACCAGGAGCTTGTCGCACAGGGCGAGCTCGGCCACGGAGTGGGTGACGACGAGGACCGTGCGGCCGTCGTCCGACAGGCCGCGGAGCAGCTGCATGACGTCGCGGTCCATGCCCGGGTCGAGGCCCGAGGTGGGCTCGTCCAGGAAGATCAGCGACGGCTTGGTGAGCAGCTCGAGTGCCACGGAGACGCGCTTGCGCTGGCCACCGGAGAGGGAGGTGACCTTCTTCTCCTTGTGGATGTCCAGCTTGAGCTCGCGCAGCACCTCGTCGATCCGCTGCTCGCGCTCCTGCTCGCTGGTGTCGGCGGGGAAGCGGAGCTTGGCGGCGTACTTGAGGGCCTTCTTGACGGTCAGCTCCTTGTGCAGGATGTCGTCCTGCGGGACCAGACCGATGCGCTGCCGCAGCTCGGCGAACTGCTTGTACAGGTTCCGGTTGTCGTAGAGGACGTCGCCCTGGTTGGCCGGGCGGTAGCCCGTGAGCGCCTTGAGGAGCGTCGACTTACCGGATCCGGACGGGCCGATGACCGCGATCAGCGACTTCTCGGGGACGCCAAAGGAGACGTCCTTGAGGATCTGCTTGCCGCCGTCGACGGTCACCGTGAGGTGGCGCGCCGAGAAGGAGACGTCACCGGTGTCGACGAACTCCTCGAGCTGCCCGCCGACGATCCGGAACGTGGAGTGACCCACGCCGACGATGTCGTTCGGACCGAGGAGCTGCGAGCCGCCCTTGGTGATCGGCTGACCGTTGACGTACGTGCCGTTGTGCGAGCCGAGGTCGCGGATCTCCATGCGGCCGTCGGGGGTCGCGTGGAACTCGGCGTGGTGGCGGGAGACCTGGAGGTCGGAGACGACCAGCTCGTTCTCCAGCGCACGGCCGATGCGCATGACGCGGCCGAGGGCCAGCTGGTGGAACGTGGTGGGGCTGCGGTCGCCGTAGACCGGCGGCGCACCTCCCGGTCCGCCCTGCTGCGGCGGCATCTGCTGGGCCGGCGGCTTCTGCTGCCAGCCCTGCTGGGGCACCTGCTGCTGGGCCTGCTGCGGCATCTGCTGCGGCATCTGCTGCTGGGCCCAGCCGGCGGCACCCGCCTGCGGATGCTGCTGCGGCGGCGCCTGCTGGGGCGCCGCCTGCTGCGGGGCGGCCTGTTGCTGGGCCTGCTGCGGGGCCTGCTGCTGCGGCGAGGCCACGGCGGCCGCCCGGTCACTGCCCCGTACGGTCACCTTCGGACCGTCGGTCGCGTTCCCGAGGTGCACCGAGGAGCCGGGCCCGATCTCCATCTGGTGGATCCGCTGGCCCTGCACGAAGGTGCCGTTGGTCGAACCGTGGTCCTCGATGACCCAACTGCGGCCGCCCCAGCTGATCGTGGCGTGCCGCCAGGACACCCGCGCGTCGTCGAGCGCGATGTCACCACCCGGGTCGCGACCCAGGGTGTACTGCCTGGACGGATCGAGCGTCCAGGTCCTGCCGTTCAATTCCAGTACGAGTTCAGGCACTCCACGCCCCACTGAGTTGTCCCCCGATTTTTGCCCCCGTCATGGGGAGTCTAGGGATGTCGAACATCGTGAGGAACTATTTCAGGAAGCCCCCCATGACCGAAAGTCGGGCCTTGCGTCAGAGGTGGTGAAGACGCTCGCGCGGCGTCCGTGCGCGCGCCGTTGACGCGGACGACACGGCCCTCGAGAGTGGTAAGAGCCCACAACTGCCTACGGATCATGAGCAAACGGGAGATCCGGGATGTTGCGGGACGGATCGGGGGACCTGGATGTCCGTGACCGAGACCGGCCGGGCCGTACGGCGATCGGGCGCCGCCCGCGCGGGTGAGGCACTGATCGCCGCCGTCGCCGCGGTGAGCTGGGCTTTCATCGGCATGGTCGGCGTGGCGGCGCTCGGACTTCACCTCCTGGGCGCGGACGCGACCGGGTCACTGGGTCCGATGACGGCCGCGGCGGTGGCGCTCGGCGTCGGCGGGCGGGTGGCGCCCTCGGGCGACGTCTCGGCGTTCGGACTGGACGGGGCCGAGGCCCGCACGGCGGTCTCGGTGACCCCGCTGGGCGTCGGGCTCACCGGGGCGCTGCTGCTCAGCTGGTTCTTCCTGCGATCCCTGCGTACGGCGGAAGTTGAGGTCCGTGCCGGGGAGCTGGCGGCCCGCGCGGGCACCGTGGCGGCGCTCTTCCTGGGGCTGCTGGGAGGCCTCGCCCGGGCGGGTCACGACCTCATCACGATTGACGGCACGAAGCCGGGTCTTGGGGGCATTCCCGACAACGGGGGCCTGCCGGGGGACCTCGGGGACCGGCTGCCGGACGGGGTCGGCGGGCTGCTGCCCGACCGGCTCGGCGACCTCGCGGGCGCGAAGGCCTCGGTCGGCTTCACGGTGCAGACGGGGCCGACGCTGGCGGGCGGCGCGGTCTTCGTCGCCGGGGTGCTCGTCCTTGCGCTGCTCGCGTCGCGGCGCACTCCGCTCCCGCGCGCGCTGGCCCCGCTGCACCGGCTGGTGCGGCCCGCGGTGTCGTCGCTGGTCCTGGTGCTCCTGCTCGCGGTGGCGGCCGGGCTCGTCGCCGCAGTGTCGGCCTCGCTCGGGGACGGCTCGGCGCGCCGGATCGCGGGCGCGGCGCTGCTCGGGGCGCCCAACGGGGTGTGGCTCGGGGTGCCCGTCGGCCTCTTCGTGCCCTGGGACGGTACGGCGACGGGTGAGCTCGCACGGCTGCTGCCCGACCCGCTGGAGCAGTTGCTGCGGATGTCCGGGGACGAGCCGGTCACCGTGGGCCGCCTCGCCGCGCTCGACGGACGGGTCTGGCTGCTGCCCGTCGCGGCCGCCCTGATGATGCTGTGCGCCGGCGTCCTCACGGCGGTGCGCACCCCGCGCCGAGGACACGGGGCACCGGCCTTCGCGGGTCACTGCGCGCTGCGGCTCGGCGTCCCGGCCGCGCTCGCGCTCCCCCTCCTCGTCCGGCTCACGGACCTCTCGGCGGGGGCGTCGCTGTCGGTGCTGGGCCTCGACGCCTTCGGCGCGG
>NZ_WWIA01001142.1 GCF_009870065.1 Streptomyces sp. SID5785
GCACCTTCTCCCTCGACGGCGGCACCTGGGACGTCGACAACAACGTCTGGCTCGTCGGCGACGACCGCGAGGTCCTCGTCATCGACGCCGCGCACGACGCCGACGCCATCGCCGCGGCCGTCGGCGACCGCCGGGTCGTCGCCGTCGTGTGCACCCACGCGCACGACGACCACATCGACGCGGCCCCCGCGCTCGCCGACCGCACCGGTGCCCCGATCCTGCTGCACCCGGCCGACACGGAGCTGTGGAAGCGCACGCACCCGGACCGGGCCCCCGACGGCGAACTGGCCGACGGGCAGCGGCTGTCCGTCGCCGGCACCGAGCTGACCGTGCTGCACACGCCCGGCCACTGTCACGGCGCGGTCAGCCTGTACGCCCCGGACCTCGGCACGGTCTTCACGGGGGACACCCTGTTCCAGGGCGGGCCCGGCGCCACCGGACGTACCTTCAGCGACTTCCCGACGATCGTCGAGTCGATCCGTACGAAGCTGCTGACGCTGCCCGGCGAGACCGTGGCCCGCACGGGTCACGGCGACGCGACGACGATCGGCGCGGAGGCGCCGCACCTGGACGAGTGGATCGCCCGGGGCCACTGACCCCGGACCACCGGGCGGCCCTGTCGCGGGGCGGACGCGGTGGCGGCACGGGCCGCCACCGCCGTCAGCAGGGGGCGAGCACCGCCCGTACGGTCTTGCCGCCGTAGGGGTGCGGCTCGACGCTCCAGCGGTCGGCCAGCGCGTGCACCAGAGCGATTCCGCGGCCGGACTCGGCCGTCGCGGACGCGGGCTGCAGCCGGGGCAGCCCCGGCGCGAAGTCCCGTACGGCCACCGTCAGTCCGCCCGCGTCCAGGCGCAGCGTCATCCGGACGCTGCTGCCGTGTGCCCGGGTGGCGTTCGTGACCAGCTCCGAGACCACCAGCTCGGCGTCGCCCGCCGGGCAGCGGTCGCGTCCGGCGAGGAACGAGCGGGTCATGCGGCGGGCCCAGCGTGCCGCTCCCGAACCCTGTGGCATCAGGAACTCCACGCGCGCGGTACGCCGCTCGGCGTCCGTGGACGCACGCATGACGATCACTCCCTTTCGTTCGGGTGGGGACGAACCCCGGTAACGAGCCCCTTTCCCGCAGAACGTGATCGGCAAGCAGGTCGCAGGTCGCAGGTCGGCCGGACGTCCCGGTGCCCGGTCAGCCGGAGTCGGACGGGGTCGCGGGGCCCGAGGGGTGCGCGAGGGTGTCGAGGAAGCGGTCGAGCGCCGGTGCGGAACCGGCAGCCCGGCGCAGCTCTCCCGCCCACTGCGGTATCGGCGGCTTCCCCGGATGCGGGGACCCGGCCGCGAGGGACTCGGTCAGATGCAGGCGTTCCAGCGCCCGTTCGGCGGCCGAGCGGGCCACGTACTCGGCGACGGACACCCCCAGATGGTCCGCGTGCCTGCGGACCGCCTCGTACTCGTCGGCCGTGAACAGTTCTCTGAGCAGCGCAGTACCGTCCATGGCGGGTCATGATGCCGCCCGTACCCGCGGCATGGGGGCGGTTGGCATATTCGCCGCTCGTTCGCGTGGAGTTGGGGCGAGCGGGTGGCGCGTCGGGGGCGGACAGGTGGTGTTCAGAAGCGGTCGGGGTCCGCCGCGCTCCAGTCCGCCGCCCACCCGGGCCGCGCGCCCCCGGTCAGCTCACCCGGCTCCAGCCACGCGTACAGCTCGGCGTACGGGACCAGTTCGTGCGGGGCGATCCGGCGCACGAGGAACCGCGGGTCCAGGGCGCGCGGTTCGCGCACGCCCATCGCCGCCATGATCTGCGCGGCACTGCGCACGGTCGCCCGCTGGTAGTGGTGGACACGGGCGGCCTTGTCGGCGATGTCCAGGGCACGCACCCGGCGCGGGTCCTGCGTGGTGACGCCCACCGGGCAGGTGTTGGTGTGGCAGCGCTGCGCCTGGATGCAGCCGACGGCGAACATCATCGCGCGGGCCGCGTTCGTGAAGTCCGCGCCCTGCGCGAGGCGTTTGACGATGTCGGCGCCGGTCGCCACCTTGCCGCTGGCCCCGATGCGGATCCGGTCGCGCAGCCCGCACCCGACGAGCGCGTTGTGCACGGTGATCAGGCCCTCGGTGAGCGGGGTGCCCAGGTGGTCGGCGAACTCCAGCGGGGCCGCGCCGGTGCCGCCCTCCGACCCGTCCACGATCACGAAGTCGGGGCTCACCCCCTCGGCCAGCATGGCCTTGCACACGGCGAGGAACTGCACCCGTGAGCCGACGCACAGCTTGAACCCGACCGGTTTGCCGCCCGCCAGCTGTCGCAGCTCGGCCAGGAACAGCACCATCTCGCGCGGGGTCGTGAACTCCCGGTGGTAGGGCGGCGACACGACCGTCTCGCCCACCGGCACGTCCCGCACCCGGGCGATCTCCGCGTCGACCTTGCTGCCCGGCAGCACCCCGCCGATCCCGGGCTTCGCGCCCTGAGACAGCTTCAGGGACACGCACTTCACCTGCTCGTAGGCCGCCTTGTCGGCGAACTCGGCACGGTCCATGCCGCCGTCCGCCGTCCGGCAGCCGAAGTAGCCGGTGCCGATCTCCCACACGAGGTCGCCGCCGGGTGCCAAGTGGTGGTCCGACAGGCCGCCCTCGCCGGTGTCGTGCGCGAAACCGCCGCGCGCCGCCCCCTCGTTGAGCGCGCGGATCGCGTGCGAGGACAGCGCGCCGAAGCTCATCGCCGAGACGTTCAGGAGCGCCATGTCGTACGGCCGGGTGCAGTCGGGCCCGCCGATCCGTACCGTCAGCGGCTGCTCGGGCGGGTCCACCGGCCGCATCGACGGGACCAGGAACTCGTGCCCGGAGGCGTACACGTCCTGCTCGGTGCCGAAGGGCTCCTCGGCCTCGGTGTCCTTGGCCCGCTCGTACACGATCGTGCGCACGTCGCGGTCGTAGGGCCGGCCGTCGTAGTTGCGCTCGATGAAGTACTGCTGCAGCTCGGGCCGCAACGCCTCCATGAGGAAGCGGGTGCGGCCGAGCAGCGGGTAGTTGCGCAGCACCGAGTGGCGGGTCTGGACGAGGTCGCCGACGCCGAGCGCGGCCAGGGCCGACAGCGGCCCGGCGGCGCACCACCACCAGGGCGACACGAGCAGGGCGCAGGCCAGGGCCGCGAGCGCCGCCGCGACGGCGACGACGAGTGCGAGGTATCGGCGCATCCGCCGAGTCAACCGCACCGGGCCTCGGCCGGACGGGGGCGACACAGCGCCGCGGGGTGGACCCTCACCCGAGAACTCCTATAAGTTAGGCAAGGCTTACCTAAGGGAGGTTCGGGATGGGTGTCCGACCGATCGCTGCCGCCGTGCCCACCACGGCTGCCCACGCACGCTCCGTGCTCGCCACCGCCTGGAGCTGCGGCGTCACCACCGACGTGGGACAGGACGACCTCGTCGGCGCGCACCGCGTCGCCGCCGACGGCACCGTACGCATCGCTCCGCCGCCGGACAGCGTCCTGGCCGCCGCGGTGCTCTGCGCCCCGCACGGCCGCCCCACCACGCTCGTCGAGTTCGCCGACACCGCGCCCGTGCCCGTACGGGACCGTGTCCGCGCCCGCCTGTGGCTCTCGGGCGAACTCGTCCCCGACGGCGAGGAACTCGTGCTGCGCACCGAGCGCGTCGTCCTGCACACCCGCACCGGCCGCGTCGGCATCGACCTCGACGAATTCGCCGCCGCCGCGGAGGACCCGCTCGCCCACGCCGAACCCCGGCTGCTCACCCATCTCGCCGACGCCCACCCGGAGGCCGTCGAGCAGCTCACCCGGCTCATCACGCCCGACAGCCTGCACGGCGTCACCCGTGTCCAGCCGCTCGCCGTCGACCGGCACGGGCTGACCCTCCGGCTGGAGCGCACCCGCGGCCAGGCCGACGTCCGCATCCCCTTCCACAGCCCCGCCGACGACCTCGTCTCGCTCACCGAGCGCATGCAGTGCCTGCTCGCCTCCGCGCACGCCGTCACGCGCCGCCTCAGGTGATCCGCTCGGGCCGGCGGGCCGCCGCCGCAGGCAGGTCGGCGGCCGCGCGTTCCCGCTCCCGTTCCCGCTCGCGCCGCGTGGGCCGGAACGCCCACGCCATGGCCGGCTCGACGACCGGCCGGAACACCCGGCGCACCGGCTCCGTGCACAGCAGCGTGACCCCGGTGACCGCGAGACCCGTCACCGCGAGCGCGCCCAGCGGGGTGTGCAGCCACGGACGGTCGTACCAGTCGCCGAAGCGGGACGCCTTGATCACGAACCCGTGCAGCAGGTACGCGTAGATCGTGCCGCTGCCGAGCGCCGTGCACCACAGCCTGCGGCCAGGCACCCACGCCAGGAAGCAGGCCGTGAGCACCAGCGCGAGGACGAACAGGGCCGGCATGGCGATCAGCCCGGTCCACAACGGCACGCCCCGGCCGTCGACACTGCCGCGGTGGTAGAACCAGCCGGAGTCGAACCACGGCGCCACGTCGTACGCCGCCACCGCCGCCGTCGCCACCACGGGCAGCGCCGCCCAGCGCACCGGCCAGGTCCGCAGCCGGGCGAAGTGTCCGGGCCGCAGCACCAGACCCACCACGAAGAACGGCAGGAACTGCAGCACCCGCTGCAGCCCCAGGTCCCCGCCCGCGCTCGGCCACATCGACACGGCCGTCCCGACCGCGAGCGCGACCCACACCGGGTGGCGCAGCTGCAGCCAGAGCGGCGTCGACATCCGCCACACGAACAGTGCGACCAGGAACCACATCAGGTACCACGGGTCGAGGAGGCTGATCGGGTAGCCGGGGTCGTCCTGCGCCCACCGGTAGAACAGCGTGTACGCCACCTCGAAGACGACGTACGGCACGACGACCCCGGTCAGCAGGCGCCTGATCCGCCCCGGCGCCATGTCGAAACTGCGCGAGAAGTACCCGGAGACGAGCGCGAACGCCGGCATGTGGAACGCGTAGACGAACAGGTAGGCCGCGTGCACCGCCCGGCTGCCGTACGTCAGCGGCTCCCAGGCGTGACCGCACGCGACGAGCACGATCGTCAGGTACTTCACGTTGTCGAAGTACGACTCCCGCGCCTTGCCGCCCGCGGATCCCGGCCGCCGTACCTGCTGTCCGTGTGGTGCCATCGTGCCGTCGCGCCCCTCGTCGTCCGGGTCCGTCCGTGCCGTCCGTGGTCCGTGTCCAGGCCTCCCGCCTTCCCACGGTCGACCGTTCCATGACGGCGGAAACAGGACAAGGGCCCCCGGCGACGAGTCCGAACTCGTCGCCGGGGGCCCTGCGGTGAGCCGCGCCCGGGCGTGTCACACGGCCGTGTAGCCGCCGTCCACCAGGTGGTAGCTGCCCGCGACGAACGACGCGCGGTCGGACAGCAGGAACACGATCAGCTCGGCGACCTCCTCGGCCCGGCCCAGCCGGCCGGCCGGGTGCAGGGCGACCAGGCCGTCGTAGGCCGCCTGGTCCATCTCCTTCAGGAGCGGGGTGTCGATGAAGCCCGGGCCCACCGCGTTGACGCGGATGCCCTTCGCCGCGTACTCGGCGGCGGCGGTCTTGGTCAGGCCCACGACACCGTGCTTGGCGGCGACGTAGGCGGGCGAGCCCGCGAAGCCGACCGAGCCCAGGATGGACGCGACGTTCACGATCGCGCCGCCCTTGCCCGCGGCCTCCATGGCCGGGATCTCGTGCCGCATGGAGAAGAAGACGCCGTCCAGGTTGGTCCGGACGACCCGGTGATAGACATCGATGTCGTACTCGCCGGTCGGGGCGCTCGCGCCGCCGATGCCGGCGTTGTTCACGGCCAGGTCCAGGCCGCCGAACGTGTCGACCGTGAACTGCACGGCGGCGCGCACGGACTCGGGCCGGGTCACGTCCAGCGCGACGGCGGCGGCCTCGACGCCCTCCTTCTGCAGCGCCTCGACGGCGTCCCGCGCGCCCTGCTCGTTGAAGTCCGCGACGACGACCCGCGCGCCGGACAGGCCGAGCCGGCGGGCCGTGGCCAGCCCGATGCCGGACGCGGCGCCGGTCACGAGGGCGGTCTTTCCGGCGAACTCGGTGGAGGCGTCGGCGACGGGGGTGGTGGGGGTGGTGCTCATGGTGCGGTTCACTCTCTGGTTGCGATGTCGGCGGCCGTCGCGAGGGCGGCCTCCCCGAAGAGGGCGTCGTAGGCCCGCGCCACCAGGTCGGCGAGGTCTCCGGCGTCCGTGCCGGTGCCGCGCGCCCAGGTGCGCAGCGCGGCGGTCAGCACACCGGCGGCGGCCCCGACCACGACCTCGGGACGCGGGTCCCTGGCCGGGTCGGTGCCGAGCCGGTCGGCGATGATGCGCACGGACTCGTCCTGGGCGTCGACCCGGATCCGCTCGTACGCGGCGAACAGCGCGGGCTCCTCGTCCACGACCGCGTACAGCTCGCGCAGCCGCGGGCGGTGGTGCCAGCCCGGGGTGCCGCGGCCGGCCAGCCAGTGCATGACGGCCCTGCGGTACGCGAGGAGCGGCGGCTCGCCGGCGGGGCGCTCGCGCAGCGCGGCGTTGATCTCCGCGCCGTCTGCGCGGGTGAAGTCCAGCGCCGCGTCCTCCTTGCCGGTGAAGTGCCGGCTGAAGGTGCGGCGCGTGACGTCCGCGCGCTCGGCGATCGCCTCCACGGTGACGGCCGCGAGCCCCTTCTCGAGGACCAGCTCCACGGCTGCCTCCGCCATGGCCTCGCGCGTCCGCAGGGCCTTCAGCTGCCGCCGGTCACCGGCCCCGTGCGGGGCCGCGCTCTCGTTCGCCTTCATGCCTTCACGGTACACCTTTATGTCCCGTGGGGACAGATGTCCCCGAGGGACACTTTCTGGGGTGATGTCACGCGTGCCAGTGCCCGTAGAGGGCGGCCGTGGTGAACCCGGGACCGTAGGCGACCATGGCCCCCGGGGCGCCGGGGGGCGGTGGGGAGAGGTGGGTGCGTTCCAGGACGCGTAGTGCGCTGACTCCGCCGATGTTCCCGTCCTCGGCCAGGGTCTCCGTCGAGTGAACCGTGTGGGCGGGGCCGAGTCCCAGGGTGTCCGCGGTGTCGGAGATCATCTTCAGGCTGCCGGGGTGGATCACGGCGAAGTCGACCGGACGTCCGTCGAGCCACTCGGTCAGGGCCGGCATCGACTCGGCCGGTGCCCTGGGTGCCTGCTTCGTCGAGTCGAAGTGCATTCCGTGCGCGTCGAGCCGGCCGCGGTAGCGGTCCAGGCTGCCGGGCAGGGTGTACTCGAGCGAGTCCGCGACGGCGAGCCCGGAGGCCAGCGGGGTGCTGCTGACGACCGCCGCCCCCGCCGCGTCGGCGAAGAGCGCCTTGTAGATCATGGCCTCGATGGTGTCGGCCCGGTGGTTGTAGGCGGTGGACAGCACCTCGGCCGCCACGACGAGCACCTTCTCGTGCGGTCTCAGCAGGACCAGGTCGGCCGCCTTGACGAGGGCGTGGACCCCTCCGGCGCAGGCCATCGTCGTCAGGGCGATCCGGCGGACCGTGGGGCGCAGGCCGAGGCGATGGATGAGGTGCGCGTCGAGATTGGGTACGGAGTAGCCCGTCGCGTGCGAGGTGACGACGGCGTCCACGTCGGCAGCGGTCAGGCCCGCGGTCTCGAGAGCGGACAGCGCCGCCCGCTCGGCGAGGTCGAGTGCGTCGTCGAAGGCCGCCTGTGTCCGTGTGTGGACGTCGGCGTCGCCGGCGACGGTCGGGGAGTGCAAGGGGCGTGTGAAGTTGCGTGTCTGCACGCCGCAGTTGCCGACGACGCGCATGAAGGCGCCGAGGCGCGGGTGGGACGCATGGCGTGCCCGTATGTCCTGGGCGATCTCTTCGGTGGTCACCTTGTGAGTGCCGAGGACGGTGCGAGGGGGTGAGATGTGGACGGGCATGTGGCGACTCCCACAGGGCTGGGTCGGGTGTGGGGGGTGCGCCACAAGGTACTGGACGGTAGGTGGCGCTCGTCTAGAGGTTCGATTCCGCGATCGGTGAGGGCGCGCGGAGCATCTGGCGTGCGTGCAGCGGCCGGGTGGTCCCCGGGTGGAACACCAGGATGAACAGGCGCGAACCGGGCGCCGTCATCGGCTGCGCGGCGCAGATGGAGACCCAGCCCGGGCCGTGCTGCGCGTGCTG
>NZ_WWIA01001143.1 GCF_009870065.1 Streptomyces sp. SID5785
CGTCGAACTCGTCGTCAATCTCACGGTCCCCGCGGTGCACGCCGAGGTGAGTACGGCGATCGTCGCGACCGGCCGCCACGTGTGGTCGGAGAAGCCGATCGCGCTCGACCTGCCCGCCGCCCGGGCCCTCCTCGACCGGGCCGCCGAGGCCGGGGTGCGGGTCGGCGTCGCCCCCGACACCGTGCTCGGCCCCGCGGTCCAGACGGCACGGCGGGCCGTCGAGCGCGGCGACATCGGGACCGTGCTGTCCGCACACACCGCCTTCCAGTCGCCCGGCCCGGACGCCTGGCACCCGAGCCCCGAGTTCCTCTTCGCGCGGGGCGCGGGCCCGCTGTTCGACATGGGGCCGTACTACTTCACGGCGCTGGTCACCCTGCTCGGATCGGTGACCCGGGTGTCGGCCGTGCGCTCCACCGGCCGCACGGTCCGCACGATCCGCACCGGCCCGAGGGCGGGCACCTCGTTCCCGGTCGAGGTGCCCACGCACGTCGCGGCGCTCGCCTGCTACGAGAGCGGCGCCGTGAGCCAGAGCGTCTTCAGCTTCGACTCCCCGCTCGCCCGCGAGGGCGTCGTCGAGATCACCGGCACCGAGGGCACGCTGGTGGTGCCCGACCCCAACCGGTTCACCGGCGACGTCCGCATCGCACGGGGCCGCGGCGCGGACGGCGAGCCCCGGTGGGAGCCGGTGCCGGGCACCGGGGCCGGGGAGGGCCGCGGACTCGGCGTGCTCGACCTGGCCCGCGCCGTGCGCACGGGCGCCGACCCCGTCGCGACCGGTGACCTCGGGTACCACGTCCTGGACGTCCTGATCGCCGTGGACCGGGCCGCCGCCACCGGGGAGAGCCGGCAGGTCCGCAGCCGGGCCGGGACCGTGCCCGCCGTCCCCGAGGACCGGGACCCGTACGCCGCGACCCTCTAAGCCCGTGTCCGTGAAGTCGCCTCCCGTCGGCCGACACCCCCGCACGGCGGCCGGGGTCACGGCAGCAGCAGGTCCAGTGAGCGGCGGAGCACGGTGCGGTGGGCGGCGGACGCGTAACTGCGGGCGTCGTGCCCGAGGGCGTCGTACACCGTGAGTCCGCCGCCGCGCCGCGTGTGCACCCACAGCAGCGGATGCCGACGGCCCTCGTGCTCGTGGGCGAGGAGCACCCGTGCCGCGGGCGTGTGACGCAGGAAGGTGTAGCGCTCGTCGTCGAGCGCGAAGTCGCCCACGCCCGCGGTGACGGGATGGGCGTCGTCCGCGACCAGGACGTCCGCCCGCCCGAACGGCGGGTGCATCGTGCGGCCTTGCACCCAGGTGCCGCCGAGTCCCGCCTCCCAGACGGCGTCGCCCGGGAAGCAGGTCGTCGAGGAGTGCACGGCGAGCACGGGGGTGGGGCCGGCCAGGAGCCGCGCGAGTCCGGCCGCCGCCACGGCGTCCGACGGGGCCGGGCCGCCGTCCCGCGGCTGCCCGAGATTGACCACGACGAGGTCCGGCAACGCCCCCTCGGCGAAGCCCCGCAGCGCGGCGTCGACGTCCGTGAGCGGGTCGAGGACGACACCGGCCTCGCGGGCCACGTCCACCAGCGCGGCGTCGGTCTCGGCGAACGGGTGCCAGGGATCGGCGTACCGCCCGCCGCCACCGAGCAGCAGTCCGCGACGGTGGCGCGCGGCGTTCCGGGGTGCGCTCATGGCCGGGCCGGTTCCTTCCTGGTGGGAGAGACACAAGTCCCCGTCATGATCCCCGACCGTCCGCCGACCGGACAGCCCGGCCTCCAGGACGCCTCGGGCGCCGCCGCCCGAGGCGTGTCCCGCCGGAGTCAGCGGACCGACAGGCGAGTGAGCCGTGCTCCGGCGCTCGTGCCCCTCGGCAGCTCGAACGACACGTAGCGTGCCGTGCCGTCCGGCGTGTCCAGCGACTGCGTGCGCCCGTGCCCGCTCGTGCGGCCGGCCTGCTCGTAGTCGATGCCGTCCGCGCTGAGGCGGACCGTGGCGGCCGGGGCACGGCCCGTGGACCACTCGGCCTCGATCCGGCGCACCGGCCGCGTCGCGCCGAGGTCCACGACCAGCCGGCCGCCCGGTCCCGGCGTCCACGTCGTCCGGTCGTCGCCGTCCACGGCGGCCGCCGGGTCGGACATGCCAGCCGGCAGGGGAGCGGTCGGGAAGACCGTCCGGCCGAGCGCCAGATCGTCCCCGCGGAAGGACGAGACATGCCGGAGCGTGACCGCGGTCTCCCGGCCCGCCCGCACGCTCGCGACCGCGCTGCGCCCCTGTGCCTCGACCCGCACCCGGCAGGACGCGCCGGACAGCCGGAGCGTGGCGCCGTCGAGCACGTGGACACGCAGCCCCTCCGGCAGCGAACGGCCGGACAGCGGGGTGAGCGTGAACCGGGGTGCGAGAAGCACCGCCTGACCCGCCGTCACCTCGGCCTCGTACGTGATGCCGTCGGTGGTCACCGTCTGGACACCCTCGAAGCAGACCCGGGCCCGTCCGTCCTGCGGCACCCGGACCCGCCCGCCGTCCGGGGCACCCGGGAACGCGAACAGGCTCAGATGACCGTCGGTCGACGCGGCCCGCAGCTGCGGGTGATCGGTGCCCGGCGCGGCGGCACGCGCCGACGCGCGCAGCCGCGCGGCGGACGCCGCCGGGAAGCCCTCGACCAGGACCGGGCCCGCCGGACCGTCGGCCAGCACGATCGTGTCGGCCTGCACCGTGAGGGGCAGCTCGGTGCCGCGCACGACGAGCCCCGCGCGCCCGTCCACGTCCAGCCAGCCGCCCTGGCTGCGGACGGCAGGGACTGGTCCGGTGGCCAGGTCGTCCCAGTGCTCACCGTCGGTCGAACCCTGCACCCGGTAGGCGCGCCCGGCGGCGGCCTCCCAGCGCAGGGTCACCCGGTCCACCGGGCGGGCCTCGCCGAGGTCGACCGCCCACCAGCTGTCCGCACGGGGACGGTCGGCCTTGGACACGGCCCAGCGGGTCGCGGCGTCACCGTCCACCGCGAGGCCCGGGCCCTTGCCCGCGTCGGACGAGGACGCGGTCGCGGTGCGGCCGAGCGCGAGGTCGGCGCCGTCCGTGCCCGCCCGCACCTCGCACGCGTAGAGCGAGTAGCCGTACGAAGGATCGGGCGTGACGCCGAGCATGCGCACGTGCCGGACGGTGGTCCGCGCGAAGGCCAGGGTGTCCACGCGGCCGGCGGGTGCGTCCGAGGAGGTGTCCGCGGCCTTCACCGAGGCCTCGCCCTCCTCGAACCGGTACGTGCGGGACCCGTCGAGGCCCGCCATGCCCGGCATCGTCAGGTTGTGGATCTCCAGTCGGCCCTCACCCGCGGCGGTGCCCTGCGTCGCGTACACGACCGCGCCGGTCGGCAGTGTCGTGAACCCGGCCGCGCCGTCCGCGAACCGGAGCAGCGTCGCGCTCCCGTCGAAGCCGTCGCGCAGCGCCTCGTAGGTGCGGACCGACCGCGCGAGGACCTTCCCGGCCGTCGACGGAAGGAACATCGGCGTGCCGCCGCTCAGCCGGAACAGCCAGTCGTCGTGGGCGGGCTGCCAGGCGAACTTCACGAAGCCCGGCTTGGTCACCGCGCCCGCCCACGCCGCGGGCGACTGGTGCGAGACGAGCCCCGGGCCCGTCCCGAAGTCCGTCACCCCGGAGGCCTGTGCGAAGAACTCCGTGTGCGACAGCGGCCGCACCGAACGCCCCGCCGCGGCCGCCCACACGTGCAGCAGGTAGCTGATGGCGACCTCCGCCCGGGCCTCCGGCTCGTACTTGGGCTCGCCCGAGAACTTCGCGAGCCGGTACTCCGGCGGGTAGCTCTGGTACGCCTCGAGGCGCTGTGCGAGCTCCTGCTCCGCGCGGGCGGCCGCGCGGTCGCCCGTGACCTGCGCCAGGAACGCGAGCGGGATCACGTCCCGCCCGTACAGGTGCTCGCGGTCGTCGACCATCGGCATCAGCGGCTCGCCCGCGTCGCTCATGACGCCGAGCAGGGTCCGCCACAGCGGGCCCGCGCTCGGCTGCCGGGTCAGCACCTCGGGCAGCGGGCGTCCCGCCGCGAGGAAGTGGGCCGCGTTGCGGCCCGAGGTGCGCCAGAGCTCCTCCTGGTAGTGCGGGCCGAAGGAGCCGTGGTTCTCGACGATGAACGTGTCGTACAGGTTCCGGGCCCGGTTGTCGGAGACGGGGGCGCCGTCCACCACCGCAGGATTGGCGAGGTCGGCCGGCGGCAGCCCGGCCTCGTTCAGCGACCACGTGCGGTACCCGGCGGCCCAGGCCGGCCGCCGGTCGTCGTCCGGCGCCCAGGCGAGGGCGGGGGCGAGGGTCTGCGCGTACAGGCCCATCTCCTCCAGCTTGGTGTCCCCGACGTGGCCGCCGTCGAGCCCGTTCGGCGTCCAGCTGCCGGAGTCGGGGTCGTCGCCCGTGCCCAGAGACGTGGTGTAGGCGGCCTGTTCGCGGGTGATCGTGTCGATCCGGGTGCGCGTCGCGCCGTCCAGGTCGTCCCAGAGTAGTCGGGCCGCGAGCAGGAAGTACGACTGGAAGGTGGTGTCGAAGAACAGCTTGCGCCCCCACTCGGTGCCGCCGGTGAGGCGGTTGGAGGCGGCGAAGTGCCGGATCGTGGCGAGGGTGCGCTCCTTGAGCGTCGCACGGTCGACACCGGTGCGGTCCGCGTCGTACGTGCCATGGGTGAGCAGCACCGCGTGCCCCAGGACCACCGCGAAGCCGAAGTCCTTGCCCGTGTAGTGGCCCGCGGACGCGTCCCACTGGGTCTCGGACCAGTGCGTGTGGTCGAGCAGCACCCGGTGGTAGACGGCGGCGACCGCGTCCGGCGGAGTGCCCTGACCACCCGCCGCGTACGCCGTTGCCGGACCGAACGCCGCGGGCAGGGCGGTCAACGCGCCCGTGATGCCCACGAGTTGCAGGAATCTACGGCGGTCGAGGGCGACAGGGGCGTCGTGCATGGTGGAGCCTCTCCGGGTGGACAACGTTGTCAGACGAGGGGTGGCGCTCATTCTTGATCCCGGTGGGACGCACGTCAACGGTTGTGACGGCAGGGACGACGAACCCTCGTGACCGGCACGGGCACGCGTGCGGTCACGAGGGTCGGCCGGGCTCCGCCCCGGCGGCGTCGGGTGTGCGCTCAGACGGTCTCGGCGAGCGTGCCGTCGGTGGACGCCCCGGAGGCGATGCCGTGGGCGGGGTCGGGCACCGAGGCAGGGGCGAGGAGCCGGGAGCGGCGCCCGTCGACGCCGACCGGCACGTCGCCGTCGATCGTCACGCGGCGCAGGGTGCGCTCGTGCGCGTCGGAGTCGTCGACGCCGT
>NZ_WWIA01001144.1 GCF_009870065.1 Streptomyces sp. SID5785
CCCGGGCGCCCGCTGTGCCGGCGCGCTCACGGCGGGCGTCGGCACCTCCGGGCTCGCGGTGGCCGGGACGGGTGCGGGGCGCAGGCGCCGCGCCTGGGCCAGGCTCAGCAGCAGGTTGGCCCGCAGCCAGCTGATCTCGTCGGGGTGGTCGGCGGTCAGGATGCCCTCGACGATGTGGGCCGTCGGGGAATCGGGCGAGCCGCGCCAGGTCTCCTCGGGGCGCAGCCGGTGCAGGTGGCGGCGCTCGTGCGGGCTCTCCACCAGTTCGGCGACCCGGTCCGAGCCGAGGAGCGTGGCGACGGCGGCCGCCCGCTCCCAGGGATCGGTGCTGCGGCCCAGCAGGTAGCTCGCGTGGCGGGCTCGCCAAGTGCGCGGGCGCAGGTCGTCACCGGCGGCCAGCCGGGCCCGGACCCGGTCGGGCGCGCGGCCGGTCAGGAGCGGCGCGTTGAGCGCGGAGTGCGCGAACTCCTCCAGTTCCTGGGCCAGATAGAGCCACACCACGGCCCGGTACCGGTTCAGATAGAACGTGACGGGTGTGAGCATGCCGGCGCGGGCGAGCCGTGTGAACCGGGTCCGGGGGATGCCCATCAGCTCCGCGCCGCGTGCCGTGCCCACGGCCCTGACCTGCTCCCGCAGGGTGTCCGGGAAGCCTTCGGTGTCGCGGATCCGCTCGATCTCCGCGCGCAGCACCCGGCGACGCCCGCCGTCCGCGGCCGCCACGGTGCGGATCCGTCCGAGCCGGACCGCCAGGTCGAACTCGCGTCGCTTCAGCCCCAGTTCACGCGCCGCGCTGCTCTGCTGCCTGGTCATGATGTCGCCTTGCACGATGGTCTCCCCCGTCGCCCGCTCTCATGCGATCACTCTGCGTGACCGCTCGGGAGAAACCGTAGCCCGATCCGGGAATCCGTGTCGGAGCCTGTGGATAACTCCGGCCGATCGCCGGAACTGCCTGGTCAGGCGTCTGCGGAGAAGGGGCTCTCCGGCTTGCGGGCGTCGACGCCGAGGTGTTCGCCGACGCGGTTGACGAGCAGCGTCATCTCGTACGCGACCTGTCCGATGTCGGCCTCGGCGGCGCTGAGGACGCACAGGCAGCTGCCGTCGCCCGCCGCGGTCACGAAGAGCACGGCGTCGTCGAACTCGATCATCGTCTGGCGCACGGCGCCCGCCCCGAAGTGCCGCCCGGAGCCCTTGGCGAGGCTGTGCAGTCCGGAGGAGACCGCGGCGAGGTGCTCGGCGTCCTCGCGGCGCAGTCCCGCGCTCGCGCCGGTCACGAGGCCGTCGTTGGACAGAACCAGCGCGTGCCGCACGTGCTCGACCCGCTCCGTCAGGTCGTCCAGCAGCCAGCCGAGTCCCTCGCTCTGCCCCATGTTCCCGTCTCCCCGCTTCCGTGTGGCCGGCCCGGGCGGCTGCGCTCCCCTGCCCGGAGGATCTGTTGCGCAAGCCTTCCCCACGGCCGCGGTCCGGGCAAGGAGGATGACCTCATGGCACACAAGATGACCGATGAGGAATGGCGTTCCTTCGTCTCGGCGGGCACCCGCACGGCGAAGCTCTCCACCGTGCGGGCCGACGGCAGCCCGCACATCGCGCCCGTCTGGTTCGTCCTGGACGGGGACGACATCCTGTTCAACACCGGGAAGGACACGGTGAAAGGCCGCAATCTCGCCCGGGACGGGCGGCTGGCGCTGTGCGTCGACGACGAGCGGCCGCCGTTCTCCTTCGTGACGGTGCAGGGCCGCGCGGAGCTGAGCGAGGACCCTGCGGCCCTGCTGGATTCGGCCACGCGGATCGGCGCGCGCTACATGGGCGCCGACCGTGCGGAGGAGTTCGGCCGGCGCAACGGCGTACCGGGGGAACTCGTCGTGCGCGTACGGATCGAGAAGGTCGTGGCGCACGGCGCCGTGGCCGACTGAGCCGCGCGGGCGTGCGGGCCGTGCGGCGGAGCCGCACGGTCAGCCCACCGAGTCCAGGAGCCGGGCGGTGTACATCCGCCCGGCGTACTCGACGAGCCGGATCAGCACCTCCTTGCCGGAGTCCTTCTCGCGCGCGTCGCAGAGCACCACCGGGGTGCCGCTGTCGAGGTCGAGAGCGCGCGCGACGTCCTGTTCTCCGTGCGCCCGCGCGCCGGCGAAGCAGTTGACGGCCACGACGAACGGGATGCGCCGGTGCTCGAAGTAGTCCACGGCCGGGAAGCAGTCCTCCAGGCGCCGGGTGTCCGCGAGGACGACGGCGCCCAGGGCGCCCTGGGACAGCTCGTCCCACAGGAACCAGAAGCGGTCCTG
>NZ_WWIA01001145.1 GCF_009870065.1 Streptomyces sp. SID5785
CCGCACCACACGTTCGACTGGGAGGGCATCGACGGCACGCGCATCTTCACCCACCTGCCGCCGGTCGACAGCTACAATGCGTCGCTGACGGCAGGTGAACTCGCCCACGCGGAGTCCAACTTCGAGGACAAGGGCCTGTCCACGCGCTCCCTCGTGCCGTTCGGATACGGCGACGGCGGCGGTGGCCCGTCCCGCTCGATGCTGGAGAAGGCCCGCAGGCTGCGGGACCTGGAGGGCTCGCCGAGGGTCGGCGTCGAGGCGCCGGACGCGTTCTTCGAGGCCGCGCGCGCCGAGCGGACGGACCTCCCCGTGTGGCGGGGCGAGCTCTACCTGGAGAACCATCGCGGCACGTACACCAGCCAGGCCCGCACCAAGCGCGGCAACCGGCGCAGCGAGGCGCTCCTGCGTGAGGCGGAACTCTGGGCAGCCACCGCCGCGGTGCGGGCCGGGGCGCCCTATCCGTACGAGCGTCTCGAGGCACTGTGGCAGCGGGTGCTGCTGCACCAGTTCCACGACATCCTGCCGGGCACGTCGATCGCGTGGGTGCACCGGCAGGCCGAGCGCGAGTACGGAGAGATTCACGACGAGCTGGAGGCGCTGATCGCCGACGCGGCGCGTCGGCTGCCGGGTGCGGCCGACGCGCTGCTCAACGCCGGGCCGTACGCGCGCCGCGAGGTCGCGGTCGTCCCCGGCACCGGCCGCCCGGGCGCGCAGCGCCTGTCGGACGGGCGCAGTGCCGTGCTCGCCGAGGTGGGTGCCCTGGCGTCCGGGGAGACGGTGGCGGCGCCCCGGCAGGCGGTCTCGGCGGCCGCCGAGGACGGCGGTTTCGTGCTCGACAACGGCGTCCTCGGCGTCGTCGTCGACCGGCGGGGTCTCGTCACCTCGGTGCACGACCACGCCGCAGGACGCGAGTCGATCGCCCCGGGCTCCGTCGGCAACCTCCTCCAGCTGCACCCGGACGACCCGAACCTCTGGTCGGCCTGGAACCTGGACTCGTACTACCGCGACACCGTCCGCGACCTCGACGCGGCCGAGTCCGTGACGCTCGTCGACGCCGGCCCGCTGCTCGCCTCCGTGCGGGTGGAACGCGTCTTCGGGGCCTCACGGATCGTCCAGCACATCGAACTCACCGCGGAGTCGCGGCAGGTGACGGTCCGCACCGACATCGACTGGCAGGAGCGCGACACGGTCCTGAAGTCGGCCTGGCCGCTCGACGTGCACGCGGAGCAGGAGAGTGCCGAGATCCAGTTCGGGCACGTGCGCCGGCCCACCCACGAGAACACCAGCTGGGACGCCGCCCGCTTCGAACTGTGGGCGCACCGCTGGGTGCACGTCGGCGAGCGCCGCTGGGGCGCGGCCCTGCTCACCGACTCCACGTACGGGCACGACGTGCGCCGCGACACCCGCGCCGACGGCGGGACCACGACCACGGTGCGGCTCTCGCTGCTTCGCTCGCCGCACAGCCCGGACCCGGAGGCCGACCGCGGGCGGCACGATTTCAGCTACGCGCTGGTGGCCGGTGCCGGGGTCGAGGAGGCCGTCGCCGGGGGCTACGCGCTCAACCTGCCGCTGCGCCCCGCGCCCGTGTCGGCCGCGCCCCTGGTGACGGTCGACACCGAGGACGTCGTCGTGGAGTCCGTGAAGCTCGCCGACGACCGCAGCGGCGATGTCGTCGTGCGGCTCTACGAGGCGTGCGGAGGCGCCGTGCAGGCGGCGCGGATCGCCGCGGGCTTCGACGTGGCGTCCGCGGACGACTGCGATCTGCTCGAGCGGCCCGAGGTGCGGCAGGTCCTCACCACGGACGGGGCGGTCGTCCTGAAGTTCCGCCCCTTCCAGATCCGCACGCTCCGGCTGCGGCCTACGATGCCTCCGAGCCACGGGGAGACACCTTGACGACTGCGAAGACCGAGAAGCCGGCCATCAGGCGGGGCACCAACCTGCCCCGGATGGGGGACTTCAACGAGTCGGTGATCCTCGACGCCATCCGCCGCCACGCGGACGGCCTCAGCCGGGTCGAGCTGGCCCAGGCCACGGGCCTGTCGGCGCAGACCGTCTCGAACATCACGCGCAGGCTCCTCGACCAGGGCGTGGTGCGCGAGTCCGGCAAGCAGCAGATGGGCAGCGGCAAACCGCGCACGCTCCTGGAGGTCGTGCCGAGTTCGCGCTACGCGGTCGGGGTGCACCTCGATCCCGCGGTGATCACGACGGTCCTCGTGGACCTGGCGGGCACGGTCGTGGCCCGGCGCAGCCGGCAGACGCCGAGCGGAGGCGACACCGACCGGACCACCGCCGACATGGCCGCGTCGGTGTCGGCCCTCGTCGCCGCATCGGGCATCGACGAGGCCCGGGTCCTCGGCCTGGGCATCGCCGCCCCCGGCCCCATCGACGCGGACGCCGGGTGGGTGGTGGACCCTCCGGAGCTTCCGGCGTGGGGCCGCTACCCGCTGCGCGACCGGCTGAGCGAAGCCACCGGGTTCCCCGCGCTGCTCGACAAGGACGTGACCGCCGCGGTCGTCGCGGAGCGCTGGGCCGGTACCGCGACGGACAGCCGCAACCTGCTCTTCTTCTACCTCGGGACCGGCTCCGGCATGGGCCTCGCGGTGGAGGACACGGTATTGCGCGGCGTCTCGGGCAACGCGGGCGAGGTCGGTGGTCTCGGCGCGGCCTTCTCGGCCCGTACGCTCGTCGAGGAGGCCATCGCGCTGGGCACGCTGGGCGCCGAGTACACCTGCCTCGATCCGGCCGACGCGCAGCGCGGTCTTGACCGGCTGGCGGCGCTGGCCGCGGAGGGCGACGCGTCGGCGGACGGCATCGTCGAGCGGCTGGCGATCCGCATCGGCCGCGGTGTCTGCGCGGCGGTGA
>NZ_WWIA01000118.1 GCF_009870065.1 Streptomyces sp. SID5785
AGGCGACCCACGACGCGCTCACCGGGCTGCCCAACCGCACCCTCTTTTTCGAGCGCCTCGAGAAGGTGCTCTCCGCGGGCGGCGACGCCCGCTTCGGGCTGTGCTACCTGGACCTCGACGGCTTCAAGACCGTCAACGACAGCCTCGGCCACGCCGTCGGCGACCGGCTGCTCGTCGAGGTCGCCGACCGCCTCCAGAGCTGCGCCACCGCCCCCGGCGAGATGGTCGCCCGGCTCGGCGGCGACGAGTTCGTCGCACTGACCACCGGGCCCGGCACCGAGACCGAGGTCGACGAGCTCGCCGGGCGCATCATGCAGGCCCTCGCCGCGCCCATCCGGATCGACGGCCGCGAACTGACCGTGCGCGGCTCCATCGGCATCGTCGAGGGCCCGGCCGCCGAGCGCAGCCCCGCCGAGGTGCTGCGCAGCGCCGACATCACGATGTACCGGGCCAAGTCGGCCGGCGGCAACCGCTACGAGCTCGCCGACCCGGAGGCCGACGCCCGCGCCATCACCCGGCACGGGCTCACCACCGCGCTGCCGGCCGCGCTCGACCGCGGCGAGTTCTTCATCGAGTACCAGCCGCTCGTGCACCTCGGGGACGGCAGTGTGCGGGGCGCCGAGGCGCTCGTGCGCTGGCTGCACCCGCAGCACGGGGTGCTCGGGCCCGACCGGTTCATCCCGCTCGCCGAGCACACGGGGCTCATCGTGCCGCTCGGCCGCTGGGTCCTCGAGGAGTCCGTCCGGCAGGCCCGCATCTGGCAGGAACGGCACGCGGACGCCGGGCCGCTGCGGATCAACGTGAACCTGTCGCCGATGCAGCTCACCCACCCGGGACTCGTCTCGGACACCGTCGAGATCCTGGAGCGTGCCGGGCTCGCGCCGGGCGCTCTGTGTCTGGAGGTCACCGAGTCGGCCCTCATCGGCGCCGACGACGACCTGCTCAAACCGCTGCGGCGGCTCTCCGAGATGGGCGTCGACATAGCGCTCGACGACTTCGGCACCGGGTACTCGAACCTGGCGAACCTGCGGCGCCTGCCGGTGAACGTCCTGAAGCTCGACCGGTCCTTCACCCAGGGCATGCAGCAGTTCCCGGCGGATCCCGTCGACCTGAAGATCGTCGAGGGCATCGTGTCGCTGGCCCACAGCCTCGACCTCGCGGTCACCGTCGAGGGGGTCGAGACGGGGGCGCAGGCCGAGCAGCTGCGGGAGCTGGGCTGCGACACGGCCCAGGGCTGGTACTACGCCCGTCCGGGTCCGCCTGACCGTCTCCACGAGCTGGCGCTGGCGGACGCGACGGGGTGACTCCGTCGGGTACGCGGACTCCACGTGCGGCCCCGGTGGGGGCTGAGCGCGCAGTTCCCCGCGCCCCTGAAATGCAGGC
>NZ_WWIA01001146.1 GCF_009870065.1 Streptomyces sp. SID5785
GCCGGGCTGGTCGACGCGGTCCAGGCCCCAGGACGGTGGGTTCGTCCGGGTGTGGTCGAAGGCGACCTTCGCGTCCTGGACCACGGAGGCCACGTCCGGGTCGGCGGCGAGCCGTGCGGCCTGCGCGGCGTCGGCCCGCACGGCGTATCCGTTGAGAGCGGTCCGGTAGGTGTGGCGGATTTTCGCCCCGTACTTCCCGGCGACGTCCTGGCCGGCCGCGGACGGCGCCCGCGTTCCCCCCTTCAGTGTGACGATGTAGCTGCCCGTCACGGCGCCGGGTGCACCGGCGCCGAGTATCCGTCCCTGCGCGGGGGCGGCCTGGGCGGGCAGCGTGATGGCCGAGACCACCGCTGCCGTGACGAGGGCGGTGAGCGCACAGGCGCCTCGCCTCCGTCCCGTTCGGATCACTGGCACGGTCACTGCCATGGATGGGTTCCCCCTCCTCAACTCGGCGCTCCGGAGCGCCAGTCGGCAGCCTCCCGTGCGGTGTGAACGGTCACAAGGGCGCATGAGGGGGCGGAATCGGCCATATCGCCCGTGGGGCGGGAGGGGAGGCGCGGAAGGTTGCGGCGGAATCCGGCCGTTCGGGGGAGCGGGACGGGCCTCGCTACGGCTGCGTGGTGGAGACCATGCGACGGCCGTCCGCGGCGAAGATCGCGGTGCCCGACAGCAGGACCGGTTCGCCCAGCGCACCGCCCAGACCGGACCCGTCCGAGGGCAGTGAGCGGGTCCGCCGGGTCGCGGCGTCCCCGGACAGGTCCATGGTCTTCAGGTAGATCTCGTCGACCCACAGGACCTTGCTCCCGGCCAGGGCCAGCACGCGGGGCGCGGCCGAGTCCGCCGTCTCCAGCCGCCAGCGCCGCTTCCCGGAGGCCAGGTCGTACGCCTCCATGACGTCGGCGCCCGCCACGACCAGCACTCCCGCGGAACCCGCCACGGGCGGCACCGACGGGGTCAGGTCGCCGTGCACCCTGCGGACGGCCAGCGTGCCGCCGTCCAGCTCCCGCACCCCCGCGCTCCGCTCCGACCAGCACAGCACCGCGCCGGAGCGGGCGAGCAGGCCGGTGCACCCGGGGGTCGTGCGCCGGGCCCGCACGGAGCCGTCCTGCGCGGACAGCGCCGCGACGGACCCCGACGACGCGACGTAGACCCGCCCGCCGCTCACCGCGAACCCCGGCGTCCGCCCGGCCTCCCCCTCGACGGACGTGCTCCACGTTCGCGCGCCGTCGTCCGCGGCGCGAGCCCGCACGGCGAGGGCACGGCCGGAACTGCCGGTCCGCTCCACCGTGTAGACGGTCCCGGCGGCGTACGCGACGGCGAGGACGGTGCCCCCCGATCCGTGCGTGCTCCAGGCCTCCTTGCCGGTGCCGAGGCGCAGCGCCCGCAGTCCGGACGGGCCGGTGACGAAGACGGACCGTCCGTCGGTGACCGGCGCCGGCTGCCGCGCGCCGGCCGCCGGTGTCGCTCCGGACCCGGACACGGCCCAGAGCTGCTTCCCGGACGCCGCGGCGACCGCCGCCGCCCCGCCCCGGGCGTCGCGGCACACCACGGTCCCGGACGCGAGCGCGCAGCCGGCGCCGCGGCGCACCAGGTCCTTCGGGTACGGGACCGCCCACGGCGCCCAGCCCCGGGGCAGCGCACCCGCGTCGAGCGCGTCCGCGCCGAACTCGCCGCTGTGGTCCGCGCCGCCGTACGCCATGACGACGCCGCCGGGCCGCGCGGCGCCGGGCGAGGCGGAGGCCCCCCGGGACGGCGGTGCCTGCCCGGCGCCGGACGGGTCGT
>NZ_WWIA01001147.1 GCF_009870065.1 Streptomyces sp. SID5785
GAGACCCCCGCCACCCGCAACAACCCCGTCACCGCCGCCGCCCCCACGACCACCACCGTGAACGGTGCCCTGCGCCACGCCAGCAGCCCGCCGGCCAGGACCCCGGCGGGCCGGGCCCACCCCGCGAACGTGTGGCCGGCCATGAGCGCCCCGGTGGCGAGCAGCGCGACCAGCAGGACGGTGGCGGCGGTGCTCAGCAACTCCTGTACGCGTGCGGGAAGTTCGACCCGGCCGTGCAGGGCGGGCCCGGCGAGCCGGAAGGCGTAGGTGCCGGCCGCGAGGGCCAGTACGGCGATGAGCTGCGGGTTCACGCGGACCTCCGGGCGAGCAGGAGCCCGGACAGCGCCAGCAGCACCGGCACCCCCGCGGGCAGGAACGGCGTGGCGAGGACGGCGACGAAGCCCCCGGCCGCCGCGGCGCGGCGTACGCCCCGTCCGTCGCGCAGCGCGGGCAGCACGAGGGCGAGCAGCACCGCGGGGAAGGCGGCGTCGAGCCCGAACCGGTCGGTGTCGCCGAGCGCGGACCCGGCGAGCGCGCCGACGAGGACGCTCACGTTCCACGCGGCGAACAGGCCGAGCCCCGAGATCCAGAAGGCGCGGCGCCGCGCGGCCGGATCCGTGCGGGCGAGGACGAACGCGGCGGTCTCGTCGGTGACGAGGTGCGCACCGGCCAGCCGGGCCGGCCAGGACCGCCCGAGCGCGTCGGCGACGGCCAGACTGAAGGCGGCGGTACGGGAGTTGAGCAGCAGCCCGGTCGCGGCGGCGGCCACCGGCCCGCCCCCGGCGGCGAACACTCCGACGGCACTGAACTGCGCGGATCCCGCGAACACCAGCAGCGACATCAGCACCGGCAGCCACACCGGAAGCCCGCCCGCGACCGCGACGGCCCCGAAGGACAGGCCCACGACGCCGTCGGCGAGACACACCAGGACGACATCGCGGAGCAGCCGGGGGTCGGAGGCGGCGGCCGCGGTCGCAGGCGGCTCGGGCTGCACGGACTGCTCGGGCCGCTCGGACTGCTCGGGCCGCTCGGGCCGCTCGGACTGCTCGGGCCCCGCAGGAAGTGTTCGCCCGTCCGGACCGGTCGTTCGCTGAACCGTACGCATAGGGGTAGCGTGAGCCGGAGCGGCACTGTTCGTCAAGTCGAACAATCGGTCCGCCCGGGCGAACGGGTCGGGGAGGGGCCCGGGCGCCGTAGAGTGAGGCCGCCATGACCGACGCCCCGCAGTCCAAGAGCCCGCTGCCCCTCGACCGCATCGCCGCGGCCCTGCGCCGCGAGCGCACCCGCGCCGGGCTCTCCCTGAGCGAGCTGGCCAAGCGTGCCGGTATCGCGAAGTCGACGCTGTCCCAGCTCGAGTCGGCGTCCGGCAAGCCCACGCTGGAGACGCTCTGGGCCCTCGCCGTCGCCCTCGACGTGCCGCCGAGCCTGCTCCTCGACCCGCCGCGCCCGACCGTCCAGGTCGTCCGCGCGGGGCAGGGCGTCACGGTCCCCGCCGAGCACGCCGACTACGCGGCGACCCTGCTCTCCGCCTGCCCGCCGGGCGCCCGCCGCGATCTGTACTGGCTCCAGGTCGAGCCCGGCACGCCGCGCGACTCCGACCCGCACAACGCCGGGACCGTGGAGCACCTGGTCGTCGCCACGGGCCGGGTCCTGGCCGGCCCCCGGGAGGCCCCCGTCGAGCTGTCGCCCGGTGACTGCATCACGTACCCCGGCGACCTCCCGCACACCTGCCGCGCGCTGGAGCCGGGGACGACCTGCGTGCTGCTCATGCAGTACGCGTAGCGGGCCGCGCCCGGCCGCGGCCCGACCCGGTCCGCCGGACGTCCGCACACAAAGGCAGGAGCCCCGCTGCCGTGAGGCGCGGGGCTCCTTGGGTACTGCGCTAGGTTCCGGATCAGGTCACGGCGTCAGGACGCCGTGCGATCGCGAACGATCAGGCGGGGGTGACGTTCTCCGCCTGGGGGCCCTTCGGGCCCTGCGTCACGTCAAAGGTCACGGCCTGGTTCTCCTCGAGGGAGCGGAAGCCGTTCGCGTTGATCGCGGAGTAGTGGACGAAGACGTCCGGACCGCCGCCCTCCTGGGCGATGAAGCCGAAGCCCTTTTCAGCGTTGAACCACTTCACGGTTCCGGTAGCCATAAGCCCTCCTATGGGCCAAAGGGTCGCCCTGCTCCAGAACCTGCAAATGCGCTTGCGAACAACTGCAAAAGTCTGAAAACGACGAGAGCCCGCGGTTACATGCTCCGCAGGCTCTGTACTGCAAGGGAAACCAAACTGCAACTTGCGGCGAGCCTAGCACGCAGACAGCCGAAAGCAATAGAGGGCAAGATCACTTCACCCGTAGGTTTGACCGTGCCCTCCACGGGATTGACCGGTGCCGCTCAAGGCCGACCACGCGGCTCACGGACCGCAATGTCGGCAACGCCCGGACAGCGCACCGTATCGCACGCCTTCCGGCCCCCGCCGCCACGCCCCTGAGCTGCGCGCGGCGGCGCCCGGCACGGCCGGACGACCGGAGCGCGGGGGCAGGGTCTAGCCTCGCGATGTGGACAATTCTCCCGAGACTCAGCATGAGACCCAGCACGAGAACCTCGCGGCCGCGCGGCGCACCCGCCCGCGCGTCGGCCACATCCAGTTCTTGAACTGCATGCCCCTGTACTGGGGCCTCGCCCGCACGGGCTCCCTGCTCGACTTCGAGCTGACCAAGGACACCCCCGAGAAGCTCAGTGAGCAGCTGGTGGACGGGCGGCTCGACATCGGCCCGATCACCCTCGTCGAGTTCCTGAAGGCCGCCGACGACCTCGTCGCCTTCCCCGACCTGGCCGTCGGCTGCGACGGTCCCGTCATGTCCTGCGTGATCGTGTCGCAGGTGCCGCTCGACCGGCTGGACGGCCGGCGCGTCGCGCTCGGCTCCACGTCGCGCACCTCGGTGCGGCTCGCGCAGCTGCTGCTCGAGGAGAAGATCGGCGTCCGGCCCGAGTACTACTCGTGCCCGCCCGACCTGGGCCTGATGATGCAGGACGCCGAGGCGGCCGTGCTCATCGGCGACGCCGCGCTGCGCGCCAACCTGCACGACGCCCCGCGGCTCGGCCTCCAGGTGCACGACCTGGGCGCCATGTGGAAGGAGTGGACGGGCCTGCCGTTCGTCTTCGCCGTCTGGGCCGCGCGCAGGGAGTACGCGCAGCGCGAGCCGGAGATCACACGGCAGGTGCACGAGGCGTTCCTGTCCTCGCGCGACCTGTCGCTCGTGGAGGTCGCGAAGGTGGCCGAGCAGGCCGCCCGCTGGGAGGTCTTCGGGGAGTCCGTCCTCGAGGAGTACTTCACGACGCTCGACTTCCGGTTCGGCCCCGCACAGCTGGAAGGCGTCACCGAGTTCGCGCGCCGGGTCGGACCGACCACGGGATTTCCCGCGGACGTGAACGTGGAACTCCTCGCGCCCTGACGCATGCCGGTCCGGCCGATTCGACGGCCCCCTCTCCCGGGGGCCGTACCGGCACGTCCGCGCAAATTCGGTGAATACCGAAACGGATATCCGCGGGTTCCGGGTGAAATCCCGGTGAACGCCCGCGCGGGAGGAACGCCGGGAGGAACGCGGGCGGAACGCGGTCTCACATCGTGAGCGATCCGGGCCCGGGACTCTGGTCACGCGTTTACATGCGCGTAACACTTACCCCTGTCCCGCATGCGGCAACGGCGCCGCAGGCTCATCAGTGGACCGGACCCGAGCGAGCCGCACACCCGTGGCGGATCCGGTGACAGCCGTGCCAGAAAGGTCTTCTGTGACGACGCGATCCGAGACACAGACCCTGCTCGACGAGCTCCTCGCCGAGATCGAACACCGCAACCCCGCCCAGCCCGAGTTCCACCAGGCGGCCCACGAGGTCCTGGAGTCGCTCGCGCCGGTGCTCGCCGCCCGCCCCGAGTACGCGAACGCCGGACTGGTCGAGCGGCTCTGCGAGCCCGAGCGGCAGGTCATCTTCCGGGTGCCGTGGCAGGACGACCGCGGCCGCGTGCACGTCAACCGCGGGTTCCGCGTCGAGTTCAACAGCGCCCTCGGCCCCTACAAGGGCGGCCTGCGCTTCCACCCCTCCGTGAACCTCGGCGTCATCAAGTTCCTCGGCTTCGAGCAGATCTTCAAGAACGCCCTGACCGGTCTCGGCATCGGCGGCGGCAAGGGCGGCAGCGACTTCGACCCGCACGGGCGCAGCGACGCCGAGGTCATGCGGTTCTGCCAGTCCTTCATGACGGAGCTCCACCGGCACATCGGTGAGCACACGGACGTGCCCGCCGGTGACATCGGCGTCGGGGGCCGCGAGATCGGCTACCTCTTCGGCCAGTACCGGCGCATCACGAACCGCTGGGAGGCCGGCGTCCTGACCGGCAAGGGCACCGGCTGGGGCGGCTCGCTCATCCGGCCGGAGGCGACCGGCTACGGCAACGTCCTGTTCGCCGCCGCCATGCTGCGCGAGCGCGGCGAGGACCTGGAGGGCCAGACCGCGGTCGTCTCCGGCTCGGGCAACGTCGCGATCTACACGATCGAGAAGCTCGCCGCGCTCGGCGCCAACGCGATCACCTGCTCCGACTCGTCCGGCTACGTCGTCGACGAGAAGGGCATCGACGTCGCGCTGCTCAAGCAGGTCAAGGAGGTCGAGCGGCTGCGCGTCGACGTGTACGCCGAGCGCCGGGGCGCCTCGGCGCGGTTCGTGCCCGGGGGCAGCGTCTGGGAGGTCCCGGCGGACCTCGCGCTGCCGTCCGCGACCCAGAACGAGCTGGACGAGACCGCCGCGGCGGCCCTCGTGCGCAACGGCGTGAAGGCCGTCTCGGAGGGCGCCAACATGCCGGCGACCCCCGAGGCCGTCCACCTGTTCCGGCGGGCGGGCATCGCCTTCGGCCCGGGCAAGGCGGCCAACGCGGGCGGCGTCGCGGTCAGCGCGCTCGAGATGGCGCAGAACCACGCCCGCACGTCCTGGACCGCCGAGCGCGTCGAGGACGAGCTGGCGCAGATCATGAACGGCATCCACGACACCTGCCACGAGACCGCCGAGCGCTACGGTGCCCCCGGCGACTACGTGACCGGCGCGAACATCGCGGGCTTCGAGCGCGTCGCCGACGCGATGCTGGCCCAGGGAGTCATCTGATCCGGGGCGGATAGGCTCGTCCGCAGGAGCGTGCAGGCTGACGGGGGAGGTCATCATGCAGCCGCTGGAGGCGGACGAGCCCACGACCGTGGGGCCCTACCGGCTGCTCGGCCGGCTCGGGCACGGCGGCATGGGCCGGGTGTACCTGGGCCGCAGCGCCGGCGGGCGCACGGTCGCCGTGAAGGTCGTGCACCCGCACTTCGCGCTCGACGAGGAGTTCCGGGCGCGGTTCCGCCGCGAGGTGGACGCCGCGCGCCGGGTCGGCGGGGCCTGGACGGCGCCGGTCCTGGACGCGGATCCCGAGGCCCGGGTGCCGTGGGTGGCGACGGGCTACGTGGCCGGACCCTCGCTCGCGCAGGCCGCGGGGGAGGGCCGGGCCCTGCCCGCGCACTCGGTACGGGTGCTGGGCGCCGGTCTCGCGGAGGCGCTGGCGGCGGTGCACGGGCTCGGACTCGTGCACCGCGACGTGAAGCCGTCGAACGTGCTCCTGACGGTCGACGGCCCGCGGCTGATCGACTTCGGGATCGCGCGCGCCACGGACGGCACCGCGTCGATCACCAACACCGGCGTCTCCATCGGCTCGCCCGGCTACATGGCGCCCGAGCAGATCCTCGGCAAGGGCGTCACCGGCGCCGCCGACGTCTTCTCGCTGGGCGCGGTCCTCGTCTACGCGGCGACGGGGCACTCCCCCTTCCCGGGTGACTCGTCGGCCGCGCTGCTCTACAAGGTCGTCCACGAGGAACCCGAACTGGACGCCCTGGACGGCGACCTGCGCGAGATCGCTGCGGCCTGCCTGGCCAAGGACTCGGCCGGCCGGCCCACCCCGGACGAGGTCGCGCGGTCCCTCGCCCCCGAGGGCGCGGCCCGGCTCGTCGCCGCGGGCTGGCTGCCGGGCGCCCTGGTCGAGCAGGTGTCGCGCAGCGCCGTACAGCTCCTGGACCTGGACACGGCCGCACCGGCCGGCGCGGCCGATCCGGCCTCGGGCCCGGTCGGCTTCAGCAGTCCCTCCGTGACGGGGGGCGGGGCGCCGGCCGGGGTGTTCGGCCCGCCGGACCCGTCCTACGCCTCGCAGTCCCTCGTGCCCGAACCGCGCGCGGCGAGCACGACAGGTCCCGAGGGAACGACGGGCCCTGCGGGCACGGCGGGTCCCGCGGGAACGGCGGGTACGCCGGGCACGGACGCGAGGCCGGGCCGGCTCTCCGTCTCCGTGTCGGCCACCTCGGGACCGACCACGGCCGACGGCCGGGGCCGCCGGATCAGCTGCTCGGTGGCGCTCGCCGTGGCTGGGGCGATGGCGGCGGTCACGATCGGCGGCGCCGTCTACCTCAACACCAGGCCGGACGCGGGCGGCGGCAGCGACGCGGGCGCCCGGCCCCCCACGGCGACCTCCGCCCCCTCCGAGGCCGAGCCGACACCGGCCGGCACGGTGCCCGCCTTCTACGTGGGCACCTGGGAGGGCAAGGCCACCGCGACGACGGGCCTGGGCGACGTGCAGTTCGACACCTACCGGGTCGAGATCCGCAAGGCCGCGCCCGGCGAGCGGCTCGGCACGGTGACCTCCACCGACCCGCTCGGCGTCACCTGCGTCGACGTCCTCACCCTCGAGTCGGCCTCACCGACCGGGCTCGTCGCCTCCGGCAAGGCGTCCCCGGACAACGGCGGCACCTGCGCGAAGGGCGGCCACACGGTCCGCCTCAAGCGGTCCGGCACGGGGATCAAGTACAGCGCCGACTACCCGCAGGCGGGCAACCCGCGCGCCGACCTGACCCGCCTGAAGCGGCCCTGACGTGCAGGACGAGACCGTCACGCGGCTCACGGTGCTGCTCGCCGTCCTGTGGGGCGCCGGCGCGGGCGCCCTGCTGCCGCGCGCCGCGTACCGGCTGTCGGTCGAGCCCGAGGAACCCTGGCGGAGCGCCGGCCCGGACGGCCGGACACTGCGCGGCTGGCTCGGCGCCCGGCCCGGCCCCAGCGCCCCGGTGCTCGCCGCCCTGTCCGCCGCCTGCTGCGCGCTGCTCGCCGGCGCCACCGGGAGCCGGCCCGAGCTGGCCGCCTGGCTGCTGCTCGCGCCGCTCGCCGTGCTGCTCGCCACCGTCGACTTCGCGGTGCACCGGCTGCCGGACGTCCTCACCTACCCGCTCGCCGTCCTCGCGCTGCTCGCGCTCGGCGGGGCCGCGGCCCTGCCCGACCCGGGCGGCACCTGGACCGGTGCGCTGCTCGGCGCGCTCGCGCTCGGCGGCGGCTATCTGCTGCTCCTGCTCGCCTACCCCCCGGGCATGGGCTTCGGAGACGTGAAGCTGGCGCTCGGCCTCGGGGCGGCGCTCGGCTGGTACGGGTGGGGCGTGCTGTTCCTCGGCGCGTTCGCCGGGGTCCTCCTCAACTCCCTGTACGCCCTCGTGCTCGTCGTCACCCGGCGCGCGGGCCGCAGGACCGAGATCCCGTTCGGGCCGTTCATGATCCTGGGCGCCTACGCGGGGGTTCTGCTGGGTGCCCTGGCCGCCTGACGTACGCTGAGTTTTCAGCTCAGCCGCGGCGCACCCGCGCCGCGGCGCACACTCCGAAAGGGGCCCGCCCGGTGACCGAGAAGGCCGCGCTGCCGTCCATGATGGCCGTCCTCGACCGCGCCGCCGCCGGTGGGCGCATCACCCCCGAAGAGGCCGTCACGCTGTACCGCGACGCCCCGCTGCACGCGCTGGGCGCCGCCGCCGACGCGATCCGCCGCCGTAAGTACGCGGGCATCGAGCACATCGCGACGTACATCATCGAGCGGAACATCAACTACACGAACGTGTGCGTGACGGCGTGCAAGTTCTGCGCCTTCTACGCCGCCCCGAAGGACACCAAGAAGGGCTGGTCCCGCGACCTCGACGACATCCTGCGCCGGTGCGCGGAGACGATCGAGCTGGGCGGCACCCAGATCATGTTCCAGGGCGGCCACCACCCCGACTACGGCGTGGAGTACTACGAGGAGCACTTCTCCGCGATCAAGAAGGCCTACCCCGAGCTCGTCATCCACAGCCTGGGGGCGAGCGAGGTCGAGCACATGGCCCGCATCTCCAAGGTCAGCGTCGAGGAGGCGATCCAGCGGATCCACGCCGCCGGCCTCGACTCCTTCGCGGGCGCCGGCGCCGAGCTGCTGCCCGAGCGGCCGCGCAAGGCGATCGCCCCGCTGAAGGAGTCCGGCGAGCGCTGGCTGGAGATCATGGAGGCCGCGCACAACCTGGGCGTCGAGTCCACCTCCACGATGCTCATGGGCACCGGCGAGACCAACGCCGAGCGCATCGAGCACCTCCGCATGATCCGCGACGTGCAGGACCGGACCGGAGGCTTCCGCGCCTTCATCCCGTACACGTACCAGCCGGAGAACAACCACCTCAAGGGCCGCACGCAGGCCACGCTCTTCGAGTACCTGCGGATGATCGCCATCGCCCGGATCTTCCTGGACAACGTCCAGCACATCCAGGGCTCCTGGCTGACCACGGGCAAGGAGGTCGGCCAGCTGTCGCTGCACTACGGCGCCGACGACCTCGGCTCGATCATGCTGGAGGAGAACGTCGTCTCCTCGGCCGGTGCCAAGCACCGCTCGAACCGCATGGAGATCATCGAGCTCATCCGCAGGGCCGGCCGCGTCCCCGCGCAGCGCGCCACGACGTACGAGCACCTCGTCGTGCACGACGACCCGGCGAACGACCCGGTCGACGACCGCGTCTCCTCGCACATCTCGTCCGTCGCCATCGAGGGCGGCACCGCCCACCCCGAGCTGAAGCTCGTCTCCGCCGACCAGTGAGCACGCTGCACGTCTGCGCGGCCGACGGCGCGGCCGTCCTCGTCGAGGGCGAGCGGATCGCCGCGCTCGGCACCCGCGAGGAGCTGACCGCCGCGCACCCCGGCGCACGGGTGCGGGAGTGGCCCGGCATCCTCACGTCCGGGCTGCTCAACCCGTACGGGCCCGAGATCCTCGAGGGCACCTACCACCCCGATCCGCGCGAGGCGGACATGTACGGGACGGTGCCGATCGGGGGCGAGCGGGCCCGGGAGATCTTCCGCGCGGATCCGTCCCGGATCGGGGCGAGTGCGCGGCGCGGGGTGCAGCGGCTGTTCGCGCACGGCACGGTGGCCGTCGCCGGGGAGCTGCGGGTGCGGGCCGTCCTCGAGGTGGCGCAGCGTTCCGGGCTGGCCTTCGCGGCCCGCCCGGACCGGCTGCCCGGGCCCGTCTCGCTCTCCCCGCGCCCGCTGGTCCTGCTGCCCGCGCCGACGGTCGGCGGCCCGGCCCGTTTCGCCGTCTTCGACGTCCCCGACCGCGCGGGGCTGGTGGCGCAGGGGGCGGGGACGTGCGTGGCGACGGTCGTGGCGGGGCGGCTGGTGTACCGGGGGCGTTGACGGGCCCTCGTCCGCGGGAGACGCCCCGCCGGAGCCGCACTCGGGATCAGCCGGTGGTGATCACGAGGCAGTCCCGCACCTCGGCCCGTACGTCGGCCCGTGCCTCGGCCCGGAACTCGCCGTCGCTCGTGCCTTTGGCCCCGTCGGCGAACGTCCGAGCCGGCGTGGGCGACGGCTCGGGGCACGCTTCCGGAAGCCGGACCGGGGTCGGGGACGGCGGCGCCGAGCGCTCGGGTCCGGCCCCGTCCGTGGGGGCGACGCCGCCCCCGAGCCACCACGTCCCCCCGAGCCCCCCGACGACCAGCACGGCCCAGCCCCACACGAGGACCCGCACCCCTGCGCGTACCGCCAACTTCCCCACCCCTGAGATCGCTCCGGCAGTGCACAGCATCCCAGAAGGGTCCCGGTCCGCCGTCCGCGAGACCCGTGCTGCCACAATGGCGAGGTGACGCGCGCATCCTTGGACAAGCAGCCCCACGAAGTCGCCTCCATGTTCGACGACGTGGCGGAGAAGTACGACCTCACCAACGACGTGCTGTCCCTGGGACAGGCGCGGCTGTGGCGCAAGGAGGTCGCGAAGGCCGTCGACGCCCGCCCGGCGCAGAAGGTCCTCGACCTCGCCGCCGGCACGGCCACGTCCTCGCAGCCGTTCGTGCGGGCCGGTGCCTACGTCGTGCCGTGCGACTTCTCGCTCGGCATGCTCCGGGTCGGCAAGCAGCGGCACCCCTGGATGCCGTTCACCGCGGGCGACGGCACGCGGCTGCCCTTCAAGAACGACACGTTCGACGCCGTGACGATCTCCTTCGGGCTGCGCAACATCCAGGACACCGACCAGGCGCTGCGCGAGCTGTACCGGGTCACCAAGCCCGGCGGCCGCGTCGTCATCTGCGAGTTCAGCCACCCCACCTGGGCGCCGTTCCGCACGGTGTACACCGAGTACCTGATGCGCGCCCTGCCGCCCACCGCGCGCGCCGTCTCCTCCAACCCCGAGGCGTACGTGTACCTCGCCGAGTCGATCCGCGCCTGGCCCACCCAGCCGGAGCTCGCCGCCCGGCTCCAGGGCGCGGGCTGGCAGAAGGTGGCCTGGCGGAACCTGACCGGGGGCGTCGTCGCGCTGCACCGCGGCATCAAGTAAGTCACGGCTCCTGTATTGCCGTTGGACGGGAACCGGCCGACGGGAAAGATGTGTCCGTTGATTACGCGGTGACGCCCGGTGACGGGACGTCACCCGATCGTCCCCGGATCATCACGGAGCATCCCGATGGCGTCGCACTGCCCGCACTGTGGAGCCGAGGCTCCTGAAGAGGCCCGCTTCTGCATGAGATGCGGGCGCGAACGTTCCTCCCCGCAGGGCGACTCCGGCGCGGCCCCGCCACCGCCCGCCGCACCGCCCGCGGCCC
>NZ_WWIA01001148.1 GCF_009870065.1 Streptomyces sp. SID5785
CGCGGGGAACTGCGCGAGAAGCCCCACCGGCGTGCACCCGGCGACAGGACCCGGGGTCACTCCGACACCAGCTCCAGAAGAATCGGTTCCCACGCCCGCTCCACCCCCCGCCGCCAGAACCCCGCATCCGCCCCGGCCGCATCCAGCCCCACCAGCACGTCGCACCGCCCGAGCCAGAGCCCCCGCAGACAGATCCGCGCCCCGCACCCGGCCAGCGTCGCCGCCCGCACCGCGGCCCGCGCGCCGACCGCCACGACGAGCCCGGCGATGTCCTCCGCCGCGTCACCGACGACGGCCTCGCCCCAGCCGAGCACCCCGCGCACATGCCCGTCCGCGGACACCCGCAGCCGCTCCTCGGTGATCCCGTGGTGGACGAGCCCCGCGCCGGGCTGCGGGCCGAGCTGGGCGACGGCCCGCCCGGTCAGCTGCCGCAGCCGCTCCGCCTCGAACTCCCCCGCGTCCTCGAGCCGCCCGGCCGCGACCGCAGCCTCGCGGCGCACGTTCTCCAGCGAGCGCGGCGCCACCGCGGGCACCCCGAGCGGCGCGGTCCGCGCGACGGGGACCGCCCGCAGCCCCGTCAGCAGCCCGGCGAGGTCCTCCTCACCGGCCGCGGTGACGTCCTGGCCCCGGGCGGGGGCGCCGGGCAGCAGGGTGTCGAGGGTGCAGGCGAGACCGGCCGCCCACTCCCCCGTCGCCCTGCTGAGCGGCACACCGACCGGCAGGTGCGGGCGGACCAGTTCGCGCAGCGCCACCTCGCGCCGCAGCCGCCGGGTGCCCTCGGTGGTGCGGGCGAGCCGCAGGACGTGCCGGTCGCCGACCTGCCAGACGTGGTGCTCGCTGCGGACGCCGAGCGGCCGCACCTCGGCGCCGCCGCCGTCCGGGAGCAGGGTCTCCAGGGTGCGGCGCACCGTCGGTTCGGTGGGGTCCGGGGTCGGCGGCACGGCGGGTCAGTCCACGATCGCCATGTCCCGCGCCGTGGCGTTGAGGCGCCGGCCGCCGTCCTCGGTGACGGTGACGATGTCCTCGATGCGCACGCCGAAGCGGCCGGGCAGGTAGATACCGGGTTCGACGGAGAAGCACATGCCGGGCACGAGCTCCTGCTCCTCGCCCTCGATCATGTACGGGGGTTCGTGCGTGGTGACGCCGATGCCGTGCCCGGTGCGGTGGATGAAGTAATCGCCGTACCCGGCGTCGGTGATGACCCGGCGGGCGGCGCGGTCGACGTCCTGGCAGGTGATGCCGGGCCGCACGGCGTCGCAGGCCGCGGTCTGCGCCGCGCGCACGACGTCGTGGACCTCGCGCTCCTCGGCGGTCGGCTCGCCGACGTGCACGGTGCGGGTGGTGTCGGAGCCGTAGCCGTGCTTGAGGCCGCCGAAGTCGAGGACGACCATGTCGCCCCGCTCGATGACGCGGTCGCTCGCCTCGTGGTGCGGGTTGGCGCCGTTGGGCCCGGAGCCGACGACCGTGAAGTCGACCTGGGAGTGTCCGAACTCA
>NZ_WWIA01001149.1 GCF_009870065.1 Streptomyces sp. SID5785
CGCCCGTACGGACTGGCATCCTTGGGCCCGAGGCGGGGCCCCGCCCCGGCTCCTTGCGGTGACGCCGTTCTCCCGCGACGGACCACGGCGTCCCAGGACGACCCGCAGCAGACGCACAGAACGCACCGCGACCGACCCATGAAGGACACGGACCGATCGATCACGAGCCAGGCCGCGTGACCCACGCGAGCAGCCCTCCCGCGCACGGCCCCTCCGCGCTGCGCACCGTGCAGGTGCTCGGCGGAGGCAGCGCGGGCAGCAGCGCCCATGTCCGGTCCCTGGCCGCCGGGTTGACCGCGCGCGGAGTGCGCGTCACGGTGTGCGCCCCGGCCGCGACCGAGCGCGCGTACGGCTTCGAGGAGGCGGGCGCCCACCATCTGCCGGTGCCCCGCAGCAGCGACCCGACGTCCGTCGCCGCGCTCCGCGTGGCTTGCTCCGACGCCGACCTCGTACACGCCCACGGTCTGCACGCCGCCCTGCGCGCCGCGCTCGCCCTGAGCGGCCGCACCACCCCGCTCGTCGTCACCTGGCACAACCGGCCGCGGGCCGAGGGCGCCCGCGCCCGGCTGCTGCGGGTCCTCGAGCGGCGCGTCGCCCGCGCCGCCACCGTGGTCCTCGGCACCACCTCCGAGCTCGTCGACCGGGCCCGGGCCCGCGGCGCCCGCGACGCCCGGCTCGCCGCGATCTCCTTCCCGCCGCCGCGCCGCGTCGCCGACGAGGCGGACGCGGAGCGTGCCCGGCTCAAGACCCGGGCCGAACTGGGCGCGGTGGACCGCCCGTTGCTGATGGCCGTCGGCAGCCTCGAACGGCACCGCGGCTACGACCTGCTGCTCGACGCCGCGCACGCCTGGCTCGCCCTCGACCCGGTCCCGCTGCTGGTCATCGCGGGGGAGGGGCCGGGCCGGGCCGCGCTCCAGCGGCGCATCCAGCGCGAGATGCTGCCCGTGCGGCTCGCCGGACGCCGCGACGACGTGGCCGAACTCCTCGCGGCCGCCGACGTCGCACTGCTCCCGGGCACCGGTGAGGCCCGCTCGCTGCTCGCCCAGGAGGCGCTGCACGCCGGGGTGCCGCTCGTCGCGGCCGAGACCGCGGGCGTGGTCGAACTCGTCGGGGACGCGGCGGAGTTGGTGCCCTGCGGCGACGCGTCCGCGCTGGCCCGCGCGGTCGTCGGACTGCTCGCCGACCCCGACCGGCGCGCCGCCCTGCGCGAGCGCGGCGCCGCCCAGGCCGCCTCCTGGCCCACCGAGGACGCCACGGTCACCCAAGTCCTCAGCGTCTACGACGAGTTGACCGGCGACGTTCCGTCCGGCACCTGACGCCGGGCGGCGGCCCTACGGTGCGATGTGCCGGCGGGCGCGCAGCGCGAGGCTCAACGCGAGCACCGTCTGCGGGTCGTCGAGGTCCGTGCCGAGCAACTCCCCGATGCGCGCGAGCCGGTTGTACAGCGTCTGCCGGTTCAGATGCAGCTCGCGCGCCGTCTCCGCCTTGCGGCCCGCGTGCGCGAGATACGTCTGCAGCGTGGGCAGCAGCGGCGGCTTCGAGCGCCGGTCGTGCTCCTGGAGCGGGCCGATCGCCCGCTCCACGAACGCGGCGAGGTCCCGGTGGTCCCGCAGCCGCCACAGCAGCAGATCGATGTCCAGCCGGCGTGCGTCGTACCAGGGCCGGTCGTCGAGACCCTGCGCGGCCGTCGCCGTCTCCGCCGCGTGCCGCAGCCCCGCCGCGGCCGCCGCCCAGCCGCCCGCGCCACCGACCACGACGACCGCCTCCTGGGTGCCCGCGCGCCGCATCC
>NZ_WWIA01001150.1 GCF_009870065.1 Streptomyces sp. SID5785
TCACCGCTGCTCGGGCGCCGCGTCGGGACGGGCGTACGTACGCCCCTTCCACGCGGCGCCCCGCCCCCGGTAGTGCTGCACGGCCGAGTCCACCGTCATCAGCAGGTACAGGAACGCGGTGAACGGAAGGAGCAGCGCCCACCACGCCGCCTGGCCGTAGTACCGGCACATCGGCACGAAGGTGCCCGCCATGACCGCCCAGGCGAGCGCCCCGAGGACCGCCGTCGCGGCGCTGCCGCCCGCCGCACCGACCGGCACGGCGAGCGGCGGGACCAGATAGACGAGCGCGAGGCCGAGCACGGTGCCCAGCAGGACCAGCGGGTTGTGCCGCAACTGCGCGTACGCGCTGCGCGACACCATGCGCCACAGGTCGGCGAGGTGCGGGTAGGGCCGCACGCTGTCGACCCGGTCGGCGAGGCCCAGCCAGATGTGCCCGCCCGACGCCTTCACCGCGCGCGCCAGCGACACGTCGTCGATCACCGCCTGGCGGATCGCGTCGGGGATGCGGGCACGCTCCGCGGCCTCGGTGCGCAGCAGGACACAGCCGCCCGCCGCCGCGGCCGTGCGCGACCCACGCACCGCGATCCGGCGGAACGGGTACAGCTGCGCGAAGAAGTAGACGAACGCCGGCACCACGAGCCGCTCCCACACGCTCGCCACCCGCAGCCGGGCCATCAGCGAGACCAGGTCGTACCCGCCGGTGCGGGCCGCTGCCACGAGCGCGCGCAGACTGTGCGGCCCGTGCGCGATGTCCGCGTCGGTGAGCAGCAGGAACTCGGGCCCCCGCGCGCGTGCCAGCCCGATGCCGTGCCGGACCGCCCACAGCTTGCCCGTCCAGCCCGCCGGCGGCTCGCCGGGCGAGGTGACCGTCAGCGGCAGTCCGCCGAGGCGCCCCGCGAGGGCCCGGGCGACATCGCCCGTCCCGTCGGTGCTGCCGTCGTCGACGAGGAAGATCTCCGCGCGCCCCGGATAGTCCTGGGCGAGCAGCGACGGGAGGCTGTCGGGCAGCACCGCCGCCTCGTCGCGGGCGGGCACCACGACGCACACGTCCGGCCACACGTCGGGCTCCGTGCGCGGCGGCAGCCGCAGGTCGGTGCGCCAGAAGAAGCCCTGGCAGAGCAGCAGCCACACCCATGCGGCGAGCGAGGCCGCGGTGATCCACACAACGACGTCCATCCGCCGCAGTCTGCCCCACGGGCGCTGCCGTGTCGGCGGTATCGTCTATGGTTTCCGGGTGAAGATCGCGCTGATGGACACCGGAATCGGACTGCTCGCGGCCGCCGCCGCGGTGCGCACGCTGCGGCCCGACGCCGACCTCGTGCTCTCCTCCGATCCGGACAGCATGCCCTGGGGCCCGCGCACGCCCGAGGACATCAGGCAGCGCGCCCTGACGGTCTGCGCCGCCGCCGCCGAGCACCGCCCGGACGCCCTGATCATCGCGTGCAACACGGCCTCGGTGCACGCCCTCCCGGCCGTGCGCGAGCTGCTCGAGCCGGCCGTCCCCGTCATCGGCACGGTGCCCGCCATCAAGCCCGCCGCCGCCGGTGGCGGCCCCCTCGCGATCTGGGCCACGCCCGCCACCACGGGCAGTCCCTACCAGCGCGGGCTCATCCGTGACTTCGCGGCGGGCGTCGAGGTGACCGAGGTGCCGTGCCCCGGCCTCGCCGAGGCGGTGCAGTGGGCCGACGAGGACGCCATCGACCGCGCCGTCGAAGCCGCCGCCGCGCTCACGCCCCGTGACGTGAAGGCCGTCGTCCTCGGCTGCACCCACTACGAGCTCGTCGCGGAGCGCATCCGCGCCGCGGTGCAGCGGCCCGGCGCGGATCCGCTCGTCCTCCACGGCAGCGCGGGCGCCGTCGCCGCCCAGGCACTGCGCCGGATCGGCGAGCACCCCGCGCCGGACGCGCAGCCCGGCGGCGAGCTCACCGTCATCCTCAGCGGCCGTCACGAGACCCTCCCGCCGGCCGCTCTCGCGTACGCCGAGGGGCGCGGTCTGCAGGCGGTCAGCCACGCGGGGTGAGCGTCCGGAGCCGTCCGGGGGAGTGACCCTCCGCAAGGCGGTGCCTTCACAGCGGATCGTGAGTACGCTCGATGGCATGAAGGACCACGCCGCCGACGCGCACGCGCATCCCGGGCGACGCGCTTCCGCCCACGGGACCGACATCTGGACCGGCCGCGCACACAACCGTGTGCAGTGGCTGCTGGCTCTGGGCGGGCTCGCCTGCCTCGCCCTCGGCATCGAGCTGGCCGTCGAGAGCTCGTGGGCGACGGGCATCGCGGCCCTCGCCATGTCCGTGGTCGGCCTCATCGCCGTGGGCCTGCTGATCCTCTTCGGCACGCTCGCGTTCCTGCACGTCGCCGTGAAGGTCGACAAGGACCACCTGGAAGTGCGCTGCGGCCACGTCGGGCTGCCGCGCCGCCGCATCCCGCTCGACCATGTCGTGGACGCGGACTTCGCCCCGCGGGTCACCCCGCGCCAGTGGGGCGGCTGGGGCTACCGCTGGCGCCCGGAGATCGGCACCGCCGTCGTGGTGCGGCGCGGCGAGGGCGTCGTGCTGAGCCTGGGCGACGGCCGCAAGTTCACCTTCACCGTCGACGACGCGGAGGGCGCGGTGCGCCACATCCGCGACCGCCTCAAGCCCACCGCGGCTCTCTAGGGCTTCGCGTCTGCGGGCTCAGGCACCTAACCGGACCGTTCGCGGCCGTCCCGGAGATCCTCCGGCACGGCCGCGTCGTCGTCCCGGGGGACCGCAGGCAGCGGCTCGGCGGTCGCGATGCCCGCGAGCAGACCGGCACCGGCGGTCACCGTGGTGAAACTCAGCGCGTTGCCGACCGTGGCCAGCAGCGCGACCGCGGTCAGGGCCGCGCCCGCGGTGAGGACCACCGGGGTGGAGCGGGCCGAGCGCCACAGGACGTAGAGCAGCCAGCAGTACGCGGCCGTCAGCAGGACCACGCCCACCGCTCCCTGTTCCGCCGCGACCTGGAGGACGGCCGAGTGCGGCTTGCCGTCCGGCGCGGCGGTCGTGGCGAGCGACGTGTCGAACTCGCCGAAACGCCCGGTGCCCACGCCCAGCGCGGGTTCCGACCGTGCCAGCCGCAGCGCCTCGTGCCACAGCAGCAGCCGGCGCCGGGTGACGCGGCCCTCCAGCGTGTCCGCGAGGCCCGAGGGCAGCCCGCCCTGCGCCAGGGCCAGGCTCACCGCGACGACCGCGGCCGTGGCCAGGCCGAGCCCCGCGAGCCCCAGCGCCCGGTGCCGCATCACGGCGGCCGCGAGCGAGCACAGCACGACCGCACCGCAGGCCACGGCCCCGGCACCCGAGCCGGTGAGCGCGGCCACGAGCACCGTGGCGGCCCCGGCGGCGTGCAGGACGAGCCG
>NZ_WWIA01001151.1 GCF_009870065.1 Streptomyces sp. SID5785
CGGCCGAGGCGGGGGGAGGGGTGCCGGTCGGGGCGGCCGGTGACGTGGTCGGGACGGTCCATGGCGGATCCTGCCTCTCGGTCGGGCGCGAACGGGCTGGTGGGGCTCGGACGGTGGGGGGGTGCCGGGACCGGTCAGCGTGCGGGGCGCGGCAGCGTCGAGGCGATCTCGCGCAGCCGCGCGTGCACACCGCGGTGGGTCTCGCGCGCGGGCAGCCACTCCTTGCGGAGCTTGGCCACGCACGTGTAGTTGGTGTCGCACACGTTCGCCAGTGGTGACTCGACGGTCTGCGTCGCGAACTGGTACGCGTCCAGCTCGTCGAAGCCGTAGTCGCGCACCAGCCACTGCACCAGGTCGAGCTGGGAGATCCGGAAGGCGTCCTCGAGCGGGCGCGCCGATCCGGTGGACATGATGTGGGTGTCGGACTCGATGCGCGGCCACGGCGTCGCGACCCCCTTGAGCAGCTCCACGACCACGACGGTCCGCATGGCGCACTCGACGGCCACGCCGCAGGTCTCGCCCTCGCCCTGGCGCGCGTGACCGTCGCCGAGGCTCAGGAGTGCGCCCTCGACGTTCACCCCCAGGTAGCAGGTGACGCCGGCCCGCATCTCCGGCGTGTCCATGTTGCCGCCGTGTGCGTCGGGGACCAGCGCCGAGCGCACCTCCAGGTTGGCCGGGGCGACCCCGACCGTGCCGTGCATCGGGTCCATCGGGAGATCGGCGGTGAACTCCCCCTCCCGCGCGGTGAACCGGGCCGTGCGCCGCTCCCGGTCCAGCTGCCAGATCCAGACGGTCTCGGGCAGCGGAGGCTGGAGCGACGCCGTGGTGTGCGTCGAGGTCAGCGCCCCGAACAGCGGCACCGTCGTGGAAGCGGCCCAGTCGCGGGCGGGCTCGACGGACACGAAGTGCACGGCGACCGTGTCGCCGGGCTCGGCCCCCTCGACGTGGAACGGGCCGGTCTGCGGATTCAGGAACGGGAAGGTGCAGACCTCCGAGACGAGATCCTTCTCGGAGCGGACCCGGCCGCCGAAGCAGTCCTCGGTGTACAGGTCGAGGACCGTGCCCGGGGCGATCCGCGCGACCGGGGGTGCGCCGCCGAAGGTCCAGGCGTACTCGTCCGGCCCGGGGCGGACGGTCAGCATGCGGGGGTCGCTCATGAGGTTCCGTTCTCGTGTGGGGGTGAGGCCGCGGCCGGGGTTCTGTCGGTACCGGGAGGGGGGCCGGATGGCGGTGCGTCAAATACCGTACGGCGCCCGGAGGTTGAGGCGAAAGAGGGCCCGCGGATCCGCTCGTCGCGCATCGCTGCACGTCAGAGGTCCGAACCACTGGCGGTGGAGCGGGCCCCGGCGGGGCCGGGGCGGTGGGGGAGGCCGGCCGCGG
>NZ_WWIA01001152.1 GCF_009870065.1 Streptomyces sp. SID5785
CGGTTCGACCGGGCGAGGAGAGCGCTGACTTCCGGGTGCGTGGCCATGGAACGGATCAGTCCTTAGAGGCGAGGCGAAGCTGGGTGGGGTGGGGTGGGGCGAGGCGGGTTGGAGCGAGGCGGGGCCGGCGGCCGCCGGACGGTCAGGCGCCCCACCCCGCCTGCACACCGCCGACCCGCTCGGCCGTGATCCGCTCCTGCCAGCCGGAGGCGGCGTACGCGGCGACCGGGTCGGCGGCGAGTCCGCGCTCCTCGCGCCACTCCGCGAGCAGCGGGCGCACGTCGGTGTTGTAGGCGTCCATGAGCACCGCGTTGGCCGTCAGCACGTCGCCGGCGCGCTGGGCGGCGGCGAGCGCCTCGCGGTCGACGAGGAGCGCCTTCGCGGTGGCCTCCTGCACGTTCATCACGGAGCGGATGACGGCCGGGATCTTCGCCTCGATGTTGTGGCACTGGTCGAGCATGAACGCCACGTTCGTCGCGGGATCGAACCCGCCGTTCTTCGCGACCTCGTGCAGGATGCGGAACAGCTGGAACGGGTCGGCGGCGCCCACCATCAGGTCGTCGTCGGCGTAGAAGCGGGAGTTGAAGTCGAAGCCGCCGAGCCGGCCCTCGCGCAGCAGGAGCGCCACGATGAACTCGATGTTGGTGCCGGGGGCGTGGTGGCCCGTGTCCACGACGACCTGGGCGCGCTCGCCGAGCTTGAGGCACTGCACGTACGAGGTGCCCCAGTCCGGCACGTCGGTCGTGTAGAAGGCCGGCTCGAAGAGCTTGTACTCGAGAAGCAGGCGCTGGTCGTCGCCGAGCCGCTCGTAGACGGCGGCGAGGGCGTCCGCGAGACGGCCCTGGCGGTCCGCGATGTCGTCCTGGCCCGGGTAGTTGGTGCCGTCGGCGAGCCAGACCTTGAGGTCCTTCGAGCCCGTCGCGTCCATGATGTCGACGCAGGCCAGCAGGTGGTCCACGGCCTTGCGGCGCACCCCGGGGTCCGGGTGGCAGAGGCTGCCGAGCCGGTAGTCGTCGTCCTGGAAGGTGTTCGAGTTGACGGTGCCGAGCTCCACACCGCGGTCCTTGGCGTGGGCGGCGAGCGCCGCGTAGTCGTCGACGGTGTCCCACGGGATGTGCAGGGCGACCTTCGGGGCGATGCCCGTGAACCCGTGCACCTGCGCCGCGTCGTCGATCTTCTCCTGCGCCGTGCGCGGCACGCCGGCCTGGGCGAACACCTTGAAGCGGGTGCCGGAGTTCGCGTAGCCCCAGGACGGGGTCTCGATGCGCTGGCTGGTGAGTGCGGCCTTGACGGCGGCGATGTCGGGCATGGTCACCTCGGTACGTGGGTGCTACAGGGCGTGAATCGATTCACTTCGCTGGGAAGCTAACCCCGGCCGATCCGGGCGTCAAGGGGTCGCGTCGGAGCGCAAGTGCGTTACGCAATCGTGCTGTTGCCCGGACCGATGGTGGCGGCACGCGTTCTTCCTGGGCGTTCACGGCCGGGAGCGATGGTGCGGGGGAGGCCGGTGCGGCGGGTCCCGGCCAACCGCGCGGCTCCGGCCTCTTGACCTTTTCCGACCGGCGGGGCTAGCTTCCCGGCAACTTCACTGAAACATTTCACGCCGGACGACACCCGACGCAGGAACCTCCGGCGTCCCGCAGCGGCCCCGGGCGCCCTCGCCCCGGGCCCGGGCACCGGCTCCTTCCGGCCCGCCCCGCACACTCACGGAGACTCGCAATGACGCATCCAGAACCGGAGACCGCTCCGGTGCTCGCGCTGGAGGGGGTGAGCAAGTCCTTCGGCGCCGTGCGCGCCCTGCGGGGGGTGTCCCTGCGTCTGTACGCGGGCGAGGCGCACGCCCTCGCCGGTGAGAACGGCGCCGGCAAGTCGACCCTGATCAAGGCCCTCGCCGGGGTGCACCGCCCCGACAGCGGAACGGTCCTGCTCGACGGCGCTCCGGTCGAGTTCCACGGACCGGCCGACGCCCGGGACGCGGGCGTCGCCGTCATCTACCAGGAGCCCACGCTCTTCCCCGACCTGTCGATCGCCGAGAACATCTTCATGGGCCGCCAGCCGCGCCGCTCGCTCGGCCGCGTCGACCACCGCGCGGTCAAGGAGGCGACGGCCGCCCTGTTCGCGCGGCTCGGCGTCGCGCTCGACCCGGACCAGCCGGCCCGCGGCCTGTCCATCGCCGACCAGCAGCTCGTCGAGATCGCCAAGGCGCTCTCCTTCGACGCCCGCGTCCTGATCATGGACGAGCCGAC
>NZ_WWIA01001153.1 GCF_009870065.1 Streptomyces sp. SID5785
CCCCGGGAAGTCCCGCCCGTACGCCCCGTAGAGCGTGACGATCAGGGACCGGGGGGCGTGGGCGGGTGCGGGCTGCTCGGACACGTGATCACTGTACGGTTCGCGCCGGCCGGACACCGGACGGTCACCCTCCGCCCGGCTCCCGCAGCCGGAACCGCTGCAGCTTTCCGGTCGCGGTGCGGGGCAGCGCGTCCAGGAACTCGATCACGCGCGGGCACTTGTACGGCACGAGCTCCGCCTTCACGAACTCGCGCAGCGCCTCCGGGTCCCGGCGCGCCCCGGACCGCAGGACGACGTGCGCGACGGCGATCTGCCCGCGCGCCTCGTCGGGCCGGGCCACGACCGCGGCCTCCGTCACGTCGGGGTGCTTGAGCAGCGCGTCCTCGACCTCGGGGCCCGGGATGTTGTACCCGGCCGAGATGATCATGTCGTCGGCGCGGGCGAGGTAGCGGAAGTAGCCGTCGGCCTCGCGGACGTAGGTGTCGCCGGTGACGTTCCAGCCGTGGCGCACGTAGGTGGTCTGCCGGTCGTCGGCGAGGTAGCGGCAGCCGACCGGGCCGCGCACGGCGAGCAGCCCCGGTTCGCCGTCGGGCCGTTCGGCGCCGGACTCGTCCACGATCCGGGCCTGCCAGCCGGGCACCGGCACCCCGGTCGTGCCCGGCCGGATCGCGTCGTCGGCCGCGGAGATGAAGATGTGCAGCAGTTCGGTGGCGCCGATGCCGTTGACGATCCGCAGTCCGGTGGCCTCGTGCCAGGCCTCCCACGTGGCAGCGGGCAGGTTCTCGCCGGCGGAGACGCAGCGGCGCAGCGACGAGACGTCGTGCGGGCCCGCGGCCGTCTCGGCGAGCATCGCCCGGTACGCCGTCGGCGCCGTGAACAGCACCGACACCCGGTGCTCGGCGATCGCGGGCAGCAGCTGGCGCGGCCCCGCCTGTTCGAGCAGCAGGGCGCTCGCCCCGGCCCGCAGCGGGAACACCACGAGCCCGCCGAGACCGAACGTGAAGCCGAGCGGCGGGCTCCCCGCGAACACGTCGTCGGGCAGCGGGCGCAGGACGTGCCGGGAGAAGGTGTCGGCGATCGCGAGGACGTCCCGGTGGAAGTGCATGCACCCCTTGGGCCGTCCGGTCGTCCCGGAGGTGAACGCGATGAGGGCGACGTCGTCCGCGGCCGTCTCCACCGCCGTGTACTCCTCGGGCTTCCCGGCCGCCAGGTTCAGCAGGTCGTCGGGACCCTCGCCGCCGAA
>NZ_WWIA01001154.1 GCF_009870065.1 Streptomyces sp. SID5785
GAAGTCCTCCTCGAAGTAGCTGTCGTGGCGGATCCGGAACTCCTTCAGTTCCCGGGCGCCGCGCCGGGCCACCTCGGCGGCCTGCTCGAAGTACTCCTCGCGCGGCGCCCCGGGGGAGAACAGCATGAGCATCGAGAGCGGCTCGTCGGTCACGTTCTTGAAGGCGTGCAGACCGCCGACCGGGACGTACAGGAAGTCGCCGGTACGGCCGGTCACCCACGTGTCGCCGTTGAAGAGCTCGATCTGCCCGGACAGGACGTAGAAGGACTCCGACATCGCCCGGTGGAAGTGGGTCTTCGCGCCCGCGGACCGCGCCGCCAGATCCACCTTGTAGAGGCCGAACTCCCCGCCCGTCGAGGCGTGCGACGCCAGGTAGTGAGTGGCGCCGCCGCCCGGCGAGGAGATGTCCGGCGGCGTGTCGGCCGTGCGGAACGTCGCGTTCACCTCGCCTCGGTCGCCGTGGTAGCGCGGCTCGGGGTACGGCAGGTGCTCCGGGTACGACATCGTGCGCTCCTTGTCGTCGAGGTACCCCTGCATCCTGACCGACCGGATCGCGCCCCGGCATCGGGCCTCGGCATGATCAACGTCCGTCGTACGTACGGGACCTGAGACCTAGGCCGTGCCCGCAAAGTCCCTCCTGCCGGGCGACGCCTGGCACGCACTCTCGCCGCACCGGGCGTAAGGCCGAGTACATCCAGTACGAGGCCTTGC
>NZ_WWIA01000119.1 GCF_009870065.1 Streptomyces sp. SID5785
CGATGCGGACGTCGGTGTGCGGGCCGCCCGCCTCGCCGCGCAGCACGAGTCCGGCACGGTCGAGCCGGACCGGGCGCAGCCGGGCGGCGCCGGTGAGTGCCGACACCTCGGTCAGGGCGGCGAGTTCGTGCAGGATGTCGGCGTGCCCGGCGTCGAGGTGGGCCAGGAGTTCGGCCTCGTGTCCGGCGAGCGGGTCGGGGGCGGCCGCGCCGAGCTCCCCCGCGTCGAGCTCGTGGCGGGCGCCGTCGGCGACGAGGACGGCGCGGGCGGGTCGCAGCACGAGGGTGTCGGGCCCGGCGGTGGTGAGCCGCCCGCTGAGCATGAGCCGGGCGCGCACCCGGTCCCGTACGGCGACGGGGGCCACATCGGTGAACTCGGCGTGGACGGCGAGCCCGGAGCGTGGGGCTCCGGTGAGCGCGGCGGTCAGTCCCGGTTCCGCGGGGTCGAGCAGGAGGAGCCGGGAGGCGGCGTCGACGGCGTGCAGGGCGACGCAGTCGACACGGTGGGACGCTCTTGTGGCGGGGGTGCATGTCGCGGGCGCGCCCGGCGCCGGGGCACCCGTCACGGGCGTGCCCGTCGCGACGGTGAGTGTCAGGGAGTCCGCGGCGGCGAGGACGGTCCGCGCGCGCTCGGCGGGGGTGGGATCCGGGGGTGTCACTGGTCGGCCATCTCCACTCCTGGGTCTCCTGGGTTCTCCTGGGTCGACGCCGTGATCCGCTGCGGGATCGAGTCGGCGTCATGGCGGCACGCGCCGGGGCAGGGCGGGGACGCTCCGCACCTCGAGGCACGTTCCTGATTAGGTAAGGCTCACCTTACTTCAAGGCTCCGGCCGCCGACAGCCACCCGTCGCGGGCGCGTCCACGCCGCACCCCGGCCCGGCCCGCCTACGGTCGACGCCATGAACCGACGCACCCACGCCTGCCTCGTCCTGCTCGCCGGAGCCTCCGGCGCCGTCGACGCGCTCGCGTTCACGGCGCTGGGCACGGTGTTCGCCGGGGTGATGACGGGGAATCTGGTGCTGCTCGGCGTCTCGGCGGGGCGCGGCGACGGCTCCCAGGTCGGCGCCCCGCTGTTCGCGCTCGGCGGCTACGCGCTCGGGGTCGCGCTCGCCACGCTCGCCTGCCGTGGCGCCTCGCGCGCGCCCGCCCGCGCCCCGGAACACGGCTGGCCGGGGCAGGTCGTGGCGTGCCTCGCGGCGCAGGCAGCGCTGCTGGCCTGCGTGGCGGTCGCGGG
>NZ_WWIA01001155.1 GCF_009870065.1 Streptomyces sp. SID5785
CGCCCCCGGAGGGGGCGGGACGGTGGGAGAGGGGCTTCGCCGCAGCGCGGCCGGATCGAGCGCTCCCGGCGCCGCGGTGCTCCCGAAGGCACCCTGCATCCGATCCGCCGCTCCCGGCACACCCCGCGGCCGGACCCGCTGAACCACCCCGCGCCGGCACCGAAGCCGCCCCGCGGCCCCGCGCCGGCCCCGCCGAGGCGAATCACCCCGCCTCGCGGACCTCGGCGCTCGACGTCCACCGGCCCGGCGCCGGACCGGCCGCAACGGACAACCCCGCCCCGCGCCGGCACCGAAGCCGCCCCGCGGCCCCGCGCAGGCTCCGCCCGAGGCGAATCACCCCGCGCCGCGGACCCCGGCGCTCGAAGTCCACCCGCCCGGCGCCGGACCGGCCGCAACGGACAACCCCGCCCCGCGCAGGCCCCGCCGAGGCGAACCACCCCGCGCCGCGGACCCCGGCGCTCGAAGTCCACCCGCCCGGCACCGAAGCCGCCCCGCGC
>NZ_WWIA01001156.1 GCF_009870065.1 Streptomyces sp. SID5785
ACACCGTAGGGGCCCCGCCCCGACACCCGTACCCCGAAGGGAACGCCCATGCCGCTCGAAGCCGGCCTCCTGGAGATCCTCGCCTGCCCGGCCTGCCACGCCCCCCTGGAGGAGGCCGACGCCGAGCTGATCTGCACCGGCAAGGAGTGCGGCCTGGCCTACCCGGTCCGCGACGGCATCCCCGTTCTCCTCGTCGACGAGGCCCGCCGCCCCGCGTAACCCCCACCGCGAAGCAGGAGACCGACGCCATGTTCGACGAAACGCTCCTGGACGACCCGGACGCGCTCGCCCGAGCCGACCGCCGGGGCCTGCTCCGCGGCGCCGCCGAGGCGGGCGCCCGCGTCCGCACCGCGGTCCGGCACGCGGCCGAGGCCGGCATCGGCGAGCTCAAGCCCGACGGCCGCCCGCGCTCCGTC